>JALHSX010000254.1 GCA_022865445.1 Thermoplasmata archaeon
CGATGTCCGGCATAAACATGGGCTACTATGTCACGTGTATCTTGGCAGCCATCTTCTTCTATGTCGCAACCAAGTACATGCTGGGCGACCAGTACCTGTACTTCTTCGGAGCAGGCTTGATTGGCATAGCGCTGAGCATAGTCATAGTGTACATCACTCAATACTACACATCGGGCAGCTGGAGACCAGTACGTGAGATCGCCCAGGCTTCCACTACAGGGCCGGCAACCAACATCATAACTGGGTTGTCAATTGCGATGGAGACAACTGCTCTGCCTGTACTTGCGATCATATTCGCGTTGCTCGGAGCATTCGGCTTGGGCCAAATGGCGGGCAACCAAATCGACGGTTCGATTGTCAACGGCGTCGTCGTGGACCTGACAGCCACTGACAAACTGATCTTCGGATTCTACGGAACTGCCGTCGCTACGATGGGCATGCTCGCAACCTGCGCATTCATACTGGCGACCGACACGTTCGGCCCAATAACCGACAACGCTGGCGGCATCATTGAGATGTCGAACCAGCCTGAAGAGATCAGACGCAGAACTGATAAGTTGGACGCGTGCGGCAATACAACCAAGGCCTTGACCAAGGGATATGCGATGGGCAGTGCTGCCTTGGCCGCGTTCCTGCTGTTCGGCGCCTACTTCGAGAGGGTTTCGGCCAAGACGGGTCAGACGTTGGCGGAATCGTTCAAGGTGGACATCGCGCAACCAGATGTGTTCGTCGGCGGCCTACTCGGTGCGATGCTCGTCTTCTTGTTCGCGTCACTCGCGATAAGGGCCGTTGGAAAGGCTGCTCACGCGATGATCAACGAGGTCAGGAGACAGTTCAAGGCCGACCCGGGCATCATGGAGAGGACTTCGAAGCCAGACTACGCGAAGTGCGTCGACATTGCCACGAAGGGTGCCCTGAGGGCCATGGTGCTTCCGGCGCTGCTTCCCGTGCTCGTCCCAGTTACTTTCGGCATAGTCATGAACATGGCCGGCTACAACGCCCCACAGGCTGTTGGCGCGCTGCTCATGATCGGTACGATAACGGGCATAATGGTCGCGAATATGTTCAACAACGGCGGGGGCGCGTGGGATAACGGCAAGAAGTACATCGAGGCCGGGAACCTCGGCGGCAAGAAATCCCCTGCCCACGCGGCTGCAGTCGTAGGCGACACGGTTGGTGACCCGTTGAAGGACACCGCAGGGCCGTCGATACACGTGCTCGTCAAGTTGCTGGCGACAGTGACGCTCGTATTCGTCGGTCTGTTCGTCTAGATGCGAGGAAGCTGACCATCGGTAAACCATATATATGACCACGGGCATCGAGAAGCCCGCGAGTCATTTCATTAGAGGACTGTCTAGATGTACGTGATAGCATCCAAGGAAGATGTCGTCAGGATACCCCCCAACCTGCTGGGCGAGGATTTCTACAAGCTCGCCATCAGGCTGACTCAGGAATCCTTCCAGAACCGGGTCGAGGGCGACGGCAGCTACACCGTGCTTGTCAGGAACATCGAACCCCAGGGCGGCGGAAGGATAATCCACGGCGATGGGGCGGTCTATCAGAAGGTCAAATTCGAGACGCTCATGTTCAGGCCCGTGCTGCATGAGGTAGTCGAGGGCAGCATCTGCGAGGTGCTCAAGTTCGGGGCGTTCGTGAGGTTCGGCCCGCTCGACGGCCTGTTGCACATCAGCCAGATCATGGACGACAGGATCGATGTCGATGTCGACGGGCACAGGCTCGTGGGCAAGGACACGAAACGCGAGCTCAGGCTCGGGGACAGCGTCCGCGCAAGGATAGTCTCACTCAGCATCAACGAGAGGAGTCCGAGGGAGAGCAAGATCGGCCTCACCATGCGCCAGCCAGGCCTCGGCAAACTCGAATGGATCGAGGAAGACCGCAAGAAGCGCGAGGAGAAGGGTAAAGGATGAAGATCGAAAGGGCCTGCAAGAAGTGCTCCGTCATCACCGAGGAGGACAAATGCCCTCTCTGTGGCGGGGATACCTCGAAGGAGTGGCAGGGATATGTCGTGATCCTCGACCACATGAAGAGCGAGATCGCGAGGAGAATGGGCATACATGTCAACGGCAAGTTCGCCCTCAGGGTTCGATGATTCGTTCCCGGAGAAGGACCTGGAGCTCCCGGAGGAACTGAGGGAGGAGCTCGGAAGGCCCATAGGAAAGCTCGTGTCCGCATGGTCCCTCAGGAAGCAGATAGAAGGCAGCCCACGCGTCATAGCGGTGGGAGATGTCGTCACCATCACGCTCCTTCAGATGAGGCTTGAGCCGGACGTCGCCGTCTTCGACTACAAGACCCAGAGGTCCGAGGACTACAAGGCCAAGGAGCGGATCTCCAAGATGAGCGGGAGACTCGTGAGGGTCGACAACCCGCCGGCAAAGATCACGCGCGCGCTCTGGCGCGCGGTCAGGGACGCGGCGCGGGCGAAGGAGAGGATAAAGATCGAGGTCCAGGGAGAAGAGGACCTCGCGGCGCTGGTGGCTATAGCCACTGCGCCTGATGGAGCTCATGTCATATACGGCCTGCCCAAGAGAGGCATGATGGTGGTCCTTGTGGACAAGGACACTAGGTCTCTGGCGGCCGCTGCGATAAAACGGATGGCAAGGTGAAGCTATGGAAATCGAGATAGTCTCGAAGAAGGAGAACGAACTGCTGGACAGGACTGAGGTCAATTTCAGGGCCATGCACCCGATGGAAGGCACCCCGCAGAGGGAAGCCGTTCGGGAAAAGCTGGCCACGATGATGAAAGCCCCCAAAGACCGCGTCATCGTCGACTCCATGGACTCCGAATTCGGCAAGATGGAGACGGTCGGCTACGCGAAGGTCTACAAGACCAAGGAAGCCGCGATGAAGTTCGAGCGGGAGTATGTGCTGGTCCGCAACAAGCTGAAGGAGAAGGCCAAGGTCGAGAAGAAGGCTGCGGCGACACCCCCGCCTCAAAAGCCAGCTGTAGCCGCGCCGGCGAAGTCCGCTGAGAAGACACCCGAGAAGCCGGCCGAGAAACCGGCTGAGAAACACGCCGAGAAGCACGGCGAGAAACACGCAGAGAAACCGGCTGAGAAGCACGCGGAGAAGAAGGCCTAGATATCGGGAAGGTGACGATCAATGGCTGACAAGGAAAAGAAGGCAAAGGCCCCGAGGATCGCGAAAAAGGACTACTTCAAGTTGGAAGGCGGAAAGCTCACGAGGACCAGGAAGCATTGCCCGAAATGTGGCCCTGGAGTCTTCATGGCTGACCATGCCAACAGGGTCTCGTGCGGCAAGTGCGGATACACGGAATTCAAGAAGAAGTAGACCACTCGATCCGGCAACGACGCGCCTACTGGGTCTCGATGTCGCATGCGCTCTTGGTACACAGGCGGCATGCTACTAGATGGCTGTTGCCAATGTCCACCAAATCTGGCTCTGAGGATTTCTTGAGTTTCATTGCCACTGAATCCTCTGGTCCCTTTGCTGACTTGATGGCAATCCCTGAGACTGCTTTGTCGATCCAATCGTTCTTCTTGATGGACCCACTGAAGTAGCTCTTCAACTCTGATGCGAGGTTGTCCCAGTTGTCGTCTGGCCCGAGCACCTTGAGGGTCACACCGTTCCTTGTTGCTTTGACTGAGAGGAGCATGTTGTAGAATTTGGAGGAGCGGTCAGATTCGAAGGCGTCTTCGATTCTCTTCGCCAACTCCACAGCTGTTTTCTTGACAGGCATCTTGCCCTCACGGAACTTGACCTCGATTCTCCCGCTTTCGATTTTCCTGATATCAGACAAGGCCTTGAGCTCCGGATTCGTTGTCTTTCGGAGGCGTTTGACGAAGTTGGTGACAAACTCGACAGCACTATCGGTTTTGCCCTGTCCCGCTTCAATGATGACCTTTTCGCCATCCAATTCCGCGTTGGCGATCAACCCGAATAGTGGATTGCCTCTCTCCCGGTACTCAACCTGAGGGTTGAGGAGGTTTAGGAACTGCTTTGCCAATAGGTCAGCGGGTATCCGTCCACTCCTGCATCTGACCAAGATATGCTTGTTGCCCGAGATCCGGTCAACAGCGACCAGAGCGTCGAGCATCGGTACGGTCTTCCTGAGTTCCGAAGTCCATGACTGCAACCATTCCTTCACGACATCCGGTTTTGACCCTGTCTTGAGGTCTGCAATTGCTGCGAAAGGCTCCTGCCGCAACTTCTCGATGTGCTTTGCCATCGGATGCTTCGGATCCAGCATCTTCTCATGCTCAATCATGAAAGGCACTAGGTCTCTGCCCTCCCAACCACAATCCCCGAACGCCAGCGAGCACCTCGGGTGGAATCTGCATCCGTTCGGCGGATTGATAGGGCTCGGCACTTCGCCCTCGATGCCCTTTCTCTCCTTCCTTAGTTTAGGATCTGGGATGGGAATTGACGCTATCAGCGCCTGAGTATAGGGATGCTTGGCGTTGTTCAAGAACTCCATGACGGGCGCCAGCTCGATTATCTTGCCCAGATACATGACTGCGATCCGGTCGCTCATATGCGCGACGACCGACAGGTCATGGGAGATGAATAGGTATGTGAGACCGAACTTGCCCTGTAACCTCTTCAGGAGGTTGAGGACTTGAGCCTGGACGGAGACATCAAGTGCAGAAGTGGGTTCGTCGAGGACCACGAAATCGGGCTCCAATGCAAGCGCTCTGGCAAGGGCGATTCGCTGCTTCTGTCCCCCGCTGAACTCGTGCGGAAGTCTGCTCATGTGGTCATCCGATAACCCGACCTGCTCGATTAACTGGTGGATCCTCTCTCTCTGCGCGAATTTGACGTTCTTTGAGATCGATTCGGGCGGGCCGTGGATGGCGAACCCTTCTCCGACTATCCTCTCCACAGTCATCCTTGGGTCGAGACTTGAATATGGGTCTTGGAAGACTATCTGCATCTGCTTTCTGATCCCTCTCAGCTGGGCAGGCGGGATGCTCAAGATGTCCTTCCCGTCGAAGACTATCTTCCCACCGGACGGTTCGACGAGCCTGAGGACTGCGCGCCCGAAAGTCGTCTTTCCACAGCCAGATTCGCCCACGAGCCCGAGCGTTTACCCCTTTCGGATCGATAAGGTCACCCCGTCGACCGCATGGACATAGGCAACAGTCTTGCCGAAGACACCCTTCTTGATGGGGAAGAGCTTCTGGATGTTCTCGGTGAAGATGATAGGGCCAGTGTCCGGACTCTCGGAAGGGCCGTCAGGCATTGTCCTTCTCACCTCCGCTTGGATAGAGATGACACGCGACGAGGTGTCCGGGCGCGACCTCCGCCATCTTCGGCCTGACCTGCCTGCATTGGTCCGTCGCGAAATCGCATCTGTCGACGAACGAGCAGCCAGGGAATGGATTCATGAGGTTCGGGACGGTTCCCCTGATGACAGACAGTTCCTCCTTCTGCTCCCCGAGCTTCGGAAAAGCAGTCAGAAGCCCTCGGGTGTATGGGTGCATCGGTTTCCCGAACAGTTCGAAGGTCTCCGCTTCTTCGACGATCCTTCCGGCGTACATGATGCACACTCTGTCGCAGGTCTCGGCCACAATACCGAGGTTGTGAGTAATGAGCATCATCGAGCTTCCGACTCCTTTGACCAAGTCCTTGAGCAGCCTGAGCACCTGGGCCTGGATCGTGACGTCCAGGGCCGTAGTGGGCTCGTCCGCAATCAGCAGCGACGGGTTGCATGACAGCGCGAGGGCGATCATGACGCGCTGCTTCATTCCCCCGCTGAGTTCGTGAGGGTATTGCTTCATGACGCTCTCAGGAGCTGCTATCCTAACGAGCTTGAGAACATCGAGTATCTTCTTCCTGAGAGCGGCTTCGTCGTATATGTTCTGGTGCAGGGAGATGACCTCGCCTAGCTGGAACCCGACGGTGAAGACAGGGTCGAGCGAAGTGGACGGATCCTGGAATATCATCGATATCTGCTTGCCCCTGACTCCGCGCATGTAGTCGTGGCTCCTCTTCAGTAGGTCAAAGGCGCACAGGGCGGCGTCCTTGCCGACCGTGTCGCTGTCTGGTATCTCCTTCGCTATCAATGACAGGTGAGCCATGTTGAGCCTGTGTGGCGCCTCGTCCGGGGGTACCATCTTCTTTAGATCATCCCTTGTATAGCGCCCCACCTGCCCCTTGCGTCCCCTCGGCCTTGGACCGTAGGTTGCGAAGAGCTCCCGCCTCTTCTCCAACGTCTGCCTCTCATACCA
>JALHSX010000255.1 GCA_022865445.1 Thermoplasmata archaeon
CATCGACGGGAATCCGATCATGGACGCGGATGTCTCCATAAACGGCACATCCGCTTCGTACAATGGGGCTGTCGGGAGATACGAAGCGAATTTGGCGCTCCCTGTTGACTGGGACGTCCCGATTCCATATTCGGCACTTGTGGATGGGATGCTGGTCAACGACACACTGAAGGTCTCGACGACTCCAATCCCAGACAAAAGAGTGAGTCTTCCGCGCTGGTGGAACGGCTGGGACTGGGTCACGGTCCTAGGCAGAGACGATTCATCCACTCCCCTATCAGCTCCGCAGACTTACTCTGCATTTGACCATCCCAAAACATCCTACATCAACGCCGCTTTCGCCGGGAATTCGACGGAACTGCTACCGACCCAGTCCGAAATCGCGATTCACTATCCACACGACTATACGAATTGGGGCACAAAGTTTTGGTCCGAGGCAGTGACCAGCGCGAGCGTCGGCCACTCGGCATTCGAGAACGCCTATTGGTTCGCCAGCAGGTGGGACGACCCGAGGTACGTCGGCAAAGGAGACTCATACATCTCCTTGGCCAATCCCGGCAACTCCGGTTCTTGGGAGCAGATGTTCGCGGAATATGCAAGAGGCACCCGAGTGATGGGAATAAGCGCTCAGTACTGGCTCGCTGGCAACAGTTCGCTCATCGGAAGCTACTGGTTGTATGGACCTACTAGCTCGGAGCTCCCCAGCTGGGGATCTTGGCATCCAAATTCGAAACTGGACATGATGGATATGTTCCGTGGTCTTAACACCGACAACAGTAATCCGAATGAATGGGGGACCGCCTATTCGATTGCTCAAGCAGCGGGTGTCTTCAGGATATACAATCACGGTGCAGTCGCTGACCCCGTATTCCTGCGTTGGATATGCGACAACAAGACCAACATGTCTTTCGAGAACTGGAAGGCGACGGATGGAGATGTCGCTAGCTATGTCTACGGAAGCAGGAGCACGGGCGTCGTATACAACTCCAGTTCAACCCAGGATACTTGGATATATGATGTCTCGAGGCGCTCGCCATACGCGGCAGGCTACTGGAGCGTTCCGGTCACGGTCGCGCTCGACGTCTCCGATAAGAACGTCAGCGATATCGAGATTATCTCAGGTACTTGGAACCTCAAGATGAGCGACGGGTCCCTCAGAGACCTGAAGGGCAACCGTACCATGGATGTCGGGTTCGACATCAGAGGCAACACGTTGTATGTGTCATACTTCTGGAACGCATCGTCGAGCTTGAGGGTGAGCATCCAGTCGCTCGCCAATCCTCGACCTATAAGTCTGCCCGAGACGAGCGCCCTGGCTTGGGACAACTACTCGTGCACGGTCCTGTCGACCCCGCCAGACAACGGGACCACCACCTGGACGCTGGCGGATGCACCTTCTTGGCTTTCGATCGAAACGTACAATGACACGACCTGTGTGCTCACGGGACTCCCGAAGGCAAAAGGGGCATACGAGGTCAGTCTGACCATCTCGGACCTTAACTCCACGGAGTACCTCAACTGGACCATCACTGTTGTCCGGCTGAAGTTCGTCGACGGATATGTCAGAGACTCCGGAGCCAAACCCCTGCCGAATGTGACGGTCATGGTCGCGTTCAGAGACAGACTGGATAACATCCAATCGGTCAAATACGTGGACACCACAGCATCTGGCTACTACTCCGTCACGATCCTTGAGAGCGATTGGAGCCCCGGCGACAAGATCGAAGTGTCCTCGTTCTATGACAACGCGACCGCATTCAATTCCACGACCGCTGGCGACTATCCATACCAGGAAGTCGACCTCATGTTCGCAGCGGAGGTGCCCGAGTTCGGCACTGTTTTCGGAGCCGTCGGTGTGGCCGCATCTTTCGCGCTTATGGCCTGCTACATCATCAGACGCAGACGAAGGTAGTGGGCCTTTCAGCCTCTCCTCATCAGAGTCTTCTCCGCGTCCTTCACGACCTTCGAAAGCTCCTTCTCAACGTCCCTGTCGAGCGGCATGGGCTGGTGCTCCTTCAAGATCTTCCAGACCACTTCCTTGGCAGCATCCTGGAGTGGCCTCACGCCTTCCTTCTTCGCCTTCTCGCTGGAGCGCGTGTCGTAGAGCGTCGAGTTCCTGATCTCTCCCTTCCTCAGGTACTTCATCGTGTGCGGCTGGGCCAGGAAATTGCCCATGTGGCCCACCTTGTCGACGAGGTCCACGGCAAGCGTGTCGGCATCGACATCGAAGCCCCTGACCGCCCTGAACACGTCGGCGTAGATCTCGTTGTCGACCACCAGCATCTCGTAGCTGGCGGCGTTCTCCCATGCACCGCCGATGCCTGAGAGATTGTCAGCACCTGCGAGGGCGGGGATCATAGCCGCCTGCATCCGCTCGATGCCGCTCTGCATGTCGAACATGTTGCCGTCCATCGTGACGCCGTAGACATCTGCGATCATCTTGTACTTGTGAGCGATTTGAACGGTCGCAGCGGATGCGAGCCCCAGTTCAGGCAGGCCCCAGATGTTCTTGCCCGTTCGCAGGTCCATCATGCTCAGTCTCCCCGAGTACTGGATCGGGACCTTGTCCGTCACGGTCTGCACGAGGGCAACTCCCGCAAGCAACTCTGCGTTCTGCTGGGCGAGCCCTCCAGCCAGAGTGATCGGGGCGGTCCCCCCGGATATCGGGCACGGGACGAGGTCCACTGGGACTCCATACTCCGCCCCTCTGACTATCACGTCGGCCGCGTGAGCGTCGTACGTGAGCGGGCTGCTGGGCGAACCGTAGACGTCGAGGAGCGGTCTTTTCCTCAGCTCCTCCAGACCACCGGTGACGCATGCCCACATCTTCGCGAGAATGTCGACCGAAGCGACGTTGAGCGCGTAGCCCGAGATGCACTTGCTCGAGTTCCTCATCATCGCTTCCTGGGTCTTGATCACGAGTAGCTCGGGAGGGACGTCGGTCGCCACGACAATGTTCGACACCGAGTGGCAGTATTCAAGCGCGTCCATGACCCTGGTTGCTCTTTCAACGTCCTTGAGCGTGGCCGCCCGGTGCTCCCCTGTCTCAAGGTCCATCATCATCGGGTTGCCGCCAAGGGCGTGAGCGTACATCGTCTCCCCGTCGAACTTCATGTTGTTCTTCGGATCTCGAGCGTAGTTCGTCCCGTAGGGCATTATGTGCTTGATCGTCTCCTTCATCAGGCTCCTTGGGAATGTGATGACATCCTTCCTCGTCTTGTGCGCGACCGCACC
The DNA here is from genome assembly GCA_022865445.1 of Thermoplasmata archaeon. Classification (GTDB taxonomy): domain Archaea; phylum Thermoplasmatota; class Thermoplasmata; order UBA10834; family UBA10834; genus COMBO-56-21. The sequence continues at coordinate 3,235 of JALHSX010000255.1, forward strand.
TGCCTTGATGAGCCTTCTCCGTGCATCTGCGCTGTCGAATCTGACGCCGGTCTTCTCGAGCATTTTGAAGGACGCTTCCTCGATCGCGTCGACCTGGTCGTCCGTGAGCACTTTCAGCCTGAACCTAACCTTCTGGCCTTGCATCTTCTTCGCCTCTGTGGTCTCCAGAACAATGGCCTTGAGACCTTTGATTGAAATGCCCTATGGCACGCACTTACAAATACGTGTTGATGGCCCGCTTCGCTTGCCTGATCATGGAGGTTTTCTTGAACGCCGGGAAGGTTTGGAGGCAATCTTCTTGGCGATTCTCCTGTCAACTCTTGATTTTTGTCGCGAGGCTCGCAATCCTCTTTCCGAGATCCTTGCATGATTCGATCTCCGTCTCGTTTGGAGCCTCCACCGCCGTTGCGCCATAGTGCTTGTCCTCGAATCTGCCCTGAACTATCATCCCGTGGATCAGCATGGAATGGAGTATCGAAAGCAGGGCGGTCTCCGCGCCGCAGGCGGTGCCCCCCGAACTCGTGAAAGCTCCGCCCGCTTTGCCCTTCAGCTTTCCGTGGATCTTGAAGGATTTGTCGATAAACTCCTTCAGTTTGCCCGACATATCACCGTAGTATGTTGGAGTCCCGATGATAATCCCATCCGCGCTCAGAAGGTCTTCCATAGATGCTTTGTCAACGTTCTTGAGAACGACCTTGACGCCGGGGACTTGTTTCGCACCCTCGGCAACTGCCATCGCCATCTTCTCGGTGTTTCCGGTCCTAGAGTCATAGACCACAATTACCTGTGTCATCCGTACCACCTGTTCCAACCGAGTCTTGGATGCACATTCTCGTATTTGGGTTTTATACGTCAAGGGCGTCCAGAAACGCCAGAAGATTCATATCCATCCATTTGTTGACCTCGCGTGCAATCGCACTGTTTTAGTCTGTCTGGTGATATCTTGAACAGCAACAACGGGAACGGGAAGAGCAAGCATTACTCTACATTCGTGCTGCTGTTGCTCGCCTCGATTGCGATCATGGCTATGTATGTCGAGGCGATGGCATTCCCGTCGCTCCCGACCGTGATGCGAACCTATGGGCTCGGCCCGGAGGACTACAGCCTCGCGTCGTGGGTCGTCACCATCTATCTCGTTGTGGGCGCGGTCTCCATTTCAGTCTTCGGCAAGCTGGGGGACATCTACGGCAAGAAGAGGATGCTCATCATAGCGATGATGATCTACACCGTCATGGTGAGCTTGACCGGCTTCGCGAGCGACCTCTCCAGTTCGATATATCTGCTGATCGTGTTCCGCGCTTTGCAGGGCATCGCGATGGCCATGTTCCCTCTGGCTTTCGGCCTCATCAGGGACGAGTTCCCTCCAGACAGGATACCGATCGCTCAAGGCGTGATATCCGCCATGTTCGGCGTCGGAACAGCGGTGGGATTCGTGATCGGAGGGTTCGTCACGGAAACGCTCGGCTGGCAATGGACGTACCACACAGTCGCGCCCTTCGCACTCATCACGACCGTCGTAGCATACTTCAAGATCCGGGAGTCCCCAGTGCGCCTGAACGCCAAGGTCGACTATGTCGGCGCCGCCCTGCTCGGGGCGACATTGGTCACATTCTTGGTCGGCGTCACGGAGACGAGCAGCCGTGTCAACGGCGTCCCTCGTGGCTGGTCCGATCCAATGGTCGTAGCGCTCCTGATCGCTTCGGCAGTCTTCGTCACGCTCTTTGTGCTTTGGCTTCCAAAGGCGAAGGACCCGCTGGTGCGGCCGTCCCTCATGAAGGTCAAGAACCTGGCCTTGATGAACATCACCGCTTTCATCATCGGCTTCGCGCTGTTCACGACCATCCAGACTATCGCGGGCCTCGCGGCGTTCAACTTCCAGCTGGATACTATTCAGATAGGTCTTCTTCTGCTGCCGACATCTGCTGTGACGCTCGTGCTTGGCCCGACTGTCGGGTTCTTGGTGCGGAGGATAGGGCCCAAGTGGCCGCTGACATTCGGGATGACAATCGCTATCGTTGGCTTCATGATGCTCTATTTCAACCACTCAACGAAGCTGGACGTCATGTTGGGCGCGACTATTTTGGGCGCTGGCCAGGCGTTCGCCATGGTATCGAGCATCAACATCGTGATCGTGTCGACGCCCATGCTTGAGACGGGCATATCGACTGCAGTGAACATGATAATCAGGACGGCTGGGTCAGTTGTGGGACCGGCAATAGCTGCCGTGATAATCTCTCAGAACTCGCACTTCGATCCGGTTGTTGGTCAGGCGGTCCCCGGCGACATCGCGTACCAGACGATCTTCCTCATGGCCTCGATTGTGATGGCCTTGGGCGTGTTCCTTTCCCTGTTCATTCTGAACCAGAAGTCAGCATCTCAGGCATATGGGGAACGTGGAGCCCCTGGGTCGAAAGCGCCTGTTGTGGCGAAGCCAGCGGAAGCCGATCTTAGGCACTAGCTGTTGCGCGCTACTGTTTCTGGACGGATAGCCAGCTCTGCGCGCTCTTCCTCAGATATTCCTTGACCACGATCTTCGCAGCCTCACGGACCGCTTCCTCGCTGCTGTGCTTAGGCTTCCATCCGAGCTTTGCCATCTTCTTGTTGTCCAGCAGGAAGCGTGGGACGTCTCCTTTCCAGCCGCTCTCGCCGCCCGTGTACTTTAGCTTGACATTCTTGAGTCGCGTCTCTTCCAGAAGGATCTCGACGATCCGCTTGACCGCGATCTGGTCCGAAGCACCGAGGTTGAAGTAGTTCAGCCTGTCCTTGCCGTGCTTGAAACCGTATATCATTCCGTCGACGCACTCGTCTGCGAGAAGATAGGACTTCTTCTGCTTGCCGTCTCCGAGGATCTCGAGGACCTTCCTGTTCTTGTTGAGTTTCTCCACGAGATCATACAGGA
>JALHSX010000256.1 GCA_022865445.1 Thermoplasmata archaeon
GAGAAAGGCTGGAGAGATCTCATCGAGAACCACCTCTACAGGAACTGGATGGCAAAGGAGAAGCTCGTGACGCTCACGGATGATACGTTCAACAAGGTCGTCGCGACCTTGAACGAGGTCGGCGTCGAGAAGATGTCGACCTACTCGATTCTCAAGGCGATTGAGGCGAAGCATCCCGAACTCGTCAGAGAGTTCCAGGAATTCCTCTGAACCGCCCGGCAACATCAATTAACTCCTAGAGCTTTCACTGATGCCGAAGCAGGGGGACCAATGAGGCGATTTCAAGGCCTGGTTGCTGTACTGGCGAGCCCGAAATGGCGCGCTGTCATGTTCATACTGCTGCTGGCATTCGTTGTCAGGTTCTCCCAAATCTCCTGGAGCTACTCCAACAACGGGATAGACGAAGGCATCATGCTGGAGAGATCCTCCCTCGTGGCGAGTGGCTATGACCTCTACAAAGAGGTGCCTTGCGATCAGGCGCCGCTCGCGTTCCTGATTGGCGCTGCGTTCGACGGCGATGTTGTCATGCTCCGCGCGCTGGTGTCCGTGCTGTCGATGCTCGCGTTGATAGCCTGCATGGAATCCGCCAGGAGAATAAAGGGGACAACAGCGATGCTGGCAACGGGCGTTCTGCTCGCGGTTGACTTCGCGTTCCTGCGGGAGTCGAGGCTCTTCTCCCTCGATGGGCTCGCGAGCGCCTTCCTCGCGCTTGCGATACTCCTGTTCATCTTATACATCAGGCAAGATAGCAGGACGGCCCTCGTCGCGTCCGGTCTCTTAATCGGACTGTCAACCTCGACGAAACTGCTTGGCTCGCTGGGCTTGGCGGGCGTATTGCTGTTCCTGCTCCTGGACATCTGGCGCAGAAAAGACGACAGGAGAAAGAAATCGCTCGACCTGGTCATCGTGGTCGTTTCGTCGGCTGCGCCGCTGGCAGTGATGATGGCTGTTCTTGGGCCATCCGAGATGATCCAAGGAATGGTGTTCAACCAGGGACATCGTGTGTTCGAGCCGTTCCTGAAGCTCTCCATCGTGGCGTTCTTCGGGCTCAACCTAGCATATGTACTCCCGCTCGCGCACGTCCGCGCCATGTGGAAGACGGGGCCTGAACTGAGGTTCCTGCTGATCCTCGTTGCAGCGATACTTATTTTCTTGGTCGCTCAGCCTTTGGTATTCCTCCATCACATGGCGATCCTCAGTCCTGCGATGGCGATTCTCGCGGGTGTTTTCCTTGCAAATGCGTTTGACCACAAAAAAGTCCAAATGAGTTCCTCATCATCATCATATTGTGCATTTAAGGGCATTGAATCCAGAAGGATAGCAACAGCACTTTTCATCGTTGGCCTGCTCGTCTCCGGAGGCTTGGCGGTCTATGGGCCCATCGCTCAGGATGAGCCCGCGCAACTTGTCTACTCGGAGACCCTCAATAAGATCACCAACAGCAACGATTGGGTCATCTGCGGTGACCCGTTGATAGCTGCATACGCGGGCAGGAGCATCCCACCAGAAGTGGTGAACGTCGCATACCGAGTGTATCCAGACGTGGCTTCCGCGGAGATAGAGAATGCTGTGCTCGTTCACAACGTCGCCGTGGTGGTCATGTGCTACAGACTCAACGACATGCCAGGTCTGGCCGACTTCCTATCGCACAATGACTATGCTCTGATCGACAGGGACTATGTCGGGCACGGGGCGGATGGAGCACTGGACTTGTTCGAGAAAGGCATCGGCCAGGTTTCTTTCTACGTCAGGAACGACATTGTACTCCGGCTAGACCTCCCGGTCCAGGTGGAACCTTAGCGGTTCAGGTTCTCTTCTTGACGTCGGGGCTGAAGGTCCACAACGAGTTCGCCGCGAAATTGAACAGACTGACCAGGAATATCGCTATCACCTGCGACAGCACCTTGTAGAAGCTCGCCGCGTCCTGCAGCACGCCCATCCCAGGCATGGCATAGTCAATCAGAAGCGTGAGGAGTCCTTGGTTGATCCAGAAACCGCAGAAACTCACGAACAGGAACTGGAAGTACTGGAAGTGAAGCTTCTCTTTAGATCTGAAAGTCCACAACCTGTTCCAAATGAAGTTGTTCGTGTCGGCAACGACGAACGCGATTCCAGCCGCGATGTGGTATTCGATGTTGCCCATCTCGAGAAGGCCCCAGAAGATCGCCAGGTTGATGATAGCGCCAGTTCCGCCGACTATCGAGAATTTGAGGTACTTTGCAAGCCAGAACCGTTTGCTCTCGTACAGACGAGTGACGTGGTCGAGATACTTGATCATCTCAAGGCCGCCCAACTTGCTCTTCCCAGACTTCCTGTTGGCGAAGTGGATGGGGACCTCAACTACCTTTGAGACATGGCCCTTCACGATTACCTCGAGTCCTATCTTGTAGCCCACAGGGTCTAGAGTCACACCGTCTATGACGGAACGTTTCAGTGCGAAGTAGCCTGACATCGGGTCCTTGATCTTCGTGAGAGGTCTCGCGAAGAGCGTCGCAACCTTCGATATCAGTCTGCGGTGCAATGGCCAGTTCTCGACTCCTCCGCCTTCGATGTATCTGCTTCCGACGACCACATCCGCCTCACCGGACGCTATCTTGGACACCATTGCCGGAATCGTCTCAGGAGGATGGCTGAGGTCCGCGTCCATGACGACGAGGATGTCGCCAGAGGCAGCCCTGAACCCCTCGATAACAGCTGACGACAGCCCGAGCTTGCCAGCCCTATGAATCACCTTGATATTGTGGGCCTTCGCGAGCTGCTCGGCATTGCCTCCGGTTCCGTCAGGGCTGTTGTCGTCCACAATCACTATCTGGACGTCGATGCCAGCACCCGAGCATGAGCCCGTGATGCGGCGTACCAGCTCGTCAAGGTTGCCCCTCTCATTGTATGTCGGGACGATCACTGAGATCGTTCTAGCACTCCCCCCTCAATCCTGCGCGTTTCTTGTAGATGAAGGACACGATCAAGCTGACCAGGAGCACTGTCAGAACAAGCCCGAGCGAGACCCATGGAGCGACCTCCGCCCTGAGGTTGTCGAAGCTGAGCCAGGCAATGACCACGATGAGTGAAGACTTTGCCATTGCCCCTATGAAGAGGTAAAGGGCGCATTTCTTGAGGTTCCAGTTGGACACCGCCATGAAAGCTCCCGTATAGGGGAGTATCGGCGCTGCTCTGTTCAACAGAAGCACGCGCTCGTCGTGGACTATGATGAAGTTGAGATAGCGCTGCATGATCCTCTGGACCCGGCGCGGCACTTTCACCAATTTGACGAATGAATAGAGGGCGAAATTGCCCCCTAGGCTGGCCAGTGTGAACACGAGCACCAGGAGGACCCCCCACGCAAATGAATCGGGGTGTGCTCCGAAAATGAACACCATCCAGACTTCGGGGAGCGTTGGAAAGCCCACGCCATCCACAAGGATGATGACTGCCATCGCGAGGAGCATGCCGGCGTCACCGAGGACTGCGAATAGGCCAATTATGTCCTCACCTATCATGCGACAGCGCCTCCAACAGCCAGCGATTCGTAGAGCTCCTTGAGCATCTGCGCAGTCCGCCTGATATCATGTTCGGCTGCGAGCTGCTTTGAACCGTCGACCATCTTGGTCCGCAGCTTGGAGTCGGTCAGCAGCTCTGACAGTCTGGCGGAGAATTCCTCATCGCTCTTGGCTTTCAGACAATGCCTGCCATCGACGACCCAATCCTCGTATACGGGAATGTCGCGGATCAGCAATGGACATCCGCAACTCGCTGCCTCCAGCATCACGTTGCCATAGCTTTCCGCTCTTGTAGGGAAGACGAACACATCAGCGGCCGAGTAAACACCGATAATCTCCTCGAATGGCACGTGCCCCGGAAAGAGGACTTGCCCTCGAGCGGTCTTGTCCAGCGCATCTTTCAGGAGTGGCTCCGAAGCCCCGACCCAGACGAACTTCACATCCTCTCGGTCCTTGAGGCTCGCGGACATCTTCACGAATGTGTCAACGCCCTTCCGAGGGATCCTCAGGCCAACGCTGAGCACCAGCTTGTCCGTCGGCGAGACGCCCCATCGTTCTCGGAACTTCGCTCCCAACGCTTCGTTTCTCACGAAGACCTCCCTGTTGATGCCGTTTGGTATTATCTTGAAGGGCCCACGGACTCCATCCTTCGCGAGGGATTTGGCGACATATGGCGTCGCGCCGACAACGACCGTGCCCAGATTGTAGAACTTGACGGAGTATCCGCGCACGAACGGATAGGCGAGTGATCCGCCGATGAATCCACCCTTGATCAGCTCAGGAAGGTGCCTGCCATGGACAACCAACGGCCTCCCCGACTTGCGCCTCCTAAGGGCCCAGAGAAACGATTCTGGCAGCGGGCTGTGGATGTGGAGCACATCGTATTCCGCCTTTGGCTCGTTCATGAAAACCTTTACGCCGAGCTTCTCGAGTTCGCGGGCCACCATGGGCGCATTCGTTCCCATCCCGCCAGGGTTCTTGAACGGGATGATGGCTCGGTACTTCTCTAGCTCTGTGAGCATGCAAACCGAGACCATATGACCAAGCGCCCCTAGAGATGACAACCGTTCAGCTGGAAGGCCATCCCGCCCTTCGGCGACCATGAGAATGCGCGGATATATAGGTAACCTACAGGCGCGAGCCAGCAACTGTCATTTCAGCAACGCGGGGGAATCAGTGCGCTCATCCTGGGAATCGTGCTGCTTTAGATCTAGAAGGGCTGTCTCTCCCAAACTGTCTTCCCGTCTTTGACTACCCGAGAACACAGGTTCGTGCCAAATTTATATGGCAAGTGTGCGTGTCCTGGAATGTCGAGAACTACCAGGTCCGCCCTCTTGCCGCGCTCGATAGTGCCCACCTTCTTATCCAGTCCAAGGGCCGCAGCGGCATTTATCGTGGAAGCGGTCACAGCCTCTGCCGGAGTCATCCTCATCTTGTGACATGCGAGGCTTATCGTGAACTGCATCGATTCATTCCAGCAGTTCGGATTCAGGTCTGTTCCCAATGCGATCGGAACGCCCAGATCGATCAGACGCCTTCCATCCGCGTACTCCTTTGACATCGAGGAATATGGAGTCCCCGGCAAGAGCACTCCCATGACATCCTTCCTAGCGAGCGCCATGATCCCGTCGTCTGAGGGCCTCGCAAGATGATCCGCGGAGACCGCCCCGACCTCCGCTGCAAGCTCAGCGCCGCCCGTCGAGTGCATCTCGTCAGCGTGAACCTTGAGTTTCATTCCCAATGACTTCGCAGCCAGCAACACCTTCCTGGACTGGTCGACATCGAATACGCCCTTCTCGCAGAAAACATCGCAGAACTCGGCGAGGTTCCGCTTGGCGACCTCCGGAAGCACCTCGCTTATCATGAAATCCACGTATCCATCGGTTCTCCCAGCGAACTCCGGAGGAACAGCGTGAGCTCCCAAGTAGGTTGGGACAATCGTGACCGGATACTCGTCTCCAAGCTTCCTCGCAGTCTCAAGCAATCTCAGTTCGACCGTTCTGTCAAGGCCATACCCAGATTTCGCCTCGACCGTTGTTGTCCCGTGAGAGATCATCGATTCGAGGCGTTTGGCTGACTCTTTGAACAGTGTCCCAGGGGATGCCAGCCTCGTGTCGCTCACGGTCCTGAGGATTCCTCCGCCCTCCTGAAGTATCTCGAGATATCCCTTGCCCCTCGCCTTGAGCTCCAGTTCGAATTCACGCGATCCTGCATACACGAGATGGGTGTGCGGATCGACGAATCCAGGCAAGACCGTCTTGTCAGTCGCGTCGATGATCTCCACATCACCCGCACCATGTTCCTTCAGGACCGAATCCGTTCTGCCGACGTCGACGATGACACCGCCAGAGACTGCCACGGCACCGTCTCTTATTATCGCGAGGTCCGACATCTCGGCCTTCGCCCTCGCCCTCCTCGGGCCTCTGAGCGTAACCAGCTCGGATGCGTGGACTATCAGAAGGTCGTCAGTCATCTTCGTTCCGCGATGTAATCGGCCTCTGTATCTATAAACGATTCCCGCAGACTATTGGCCCCGCTTTCCCAAGAGCTCATGCACCACATACTGCAAGGTGTCTTGGGGGTTCAACATTGATCTGAAGTATTTGTAGTCCGAAGTCTCGAGTTCCCCCATCACATATGCGGTCGCTCCGTAGGTGACCGTGCCAACCAACGC
>JALHSX010000257.1 GCA_022865445.1 Thermoplasmata archaeon
CGTGGGCCATGGCGCGATCATCCACGCTGCTAAAGTTGGCGACTATGTCATCGTGGGGATGAACTCGACCATCCTCGACGGCGCGGAGATCGGTAGCGGCTCGATAGTCGGTGCCAATGCGCTCGTCAAGGAGGGTATGAAGATTCCGGAGGGAAGTCTCGTCGTGGGGGTGCCCGCAAAGATCGCGAGACAAGGGGACCCATCGCTGATGGTTGTGGCGAAGAAGAATGCGGAGGAGTATCACAGACTCCGAGACGCCCACAAACGCGGAGAGTTCGAAAAATACAAAGGATGACTTCTGAATGGCTCTGCGGCATTTGACTGTGCTCTACAATTTCACTGTGCTCTACACGATATTGTCGATGTTGGTCCCGCAGGCTTTTGACAGTTCCTCATGAAGCCGCAAGACCTTCAGCGCCGCCTCATGCTCTCCCTTTCTGGCGATGTTTGCGACGGCCTCCTCAATGCCGGTCCGCGTGGAGCCAGACATCAGGTTGTCGGCGTGTGCGACAATCTTCTCCTCGAGGGTCTTGGGGGTGTAGTCCTTCCTCGGCAGCCCTAGTCTCTCGGCTCCCTTGGATGTGATGCCGGCTCCGATGTGCCTCTCGATTATCTTGACGATGTCCTCAGGAAGCTTGAGCGCAGTGGCCAGCTTCGCCCCCTCGACGGCGTGAGAAATCGTGTGACTCTTGCATCTCCCGAGGTCGTGGAGCAAGCCCCCGATCTCGGCCAGATGGACATTTCCCCTGCACTTCTTCGCGATTTTGACCGCCAGGGCGGAGACGGCCTCGCAGTGACTGACAACCTCGTCATCGCACCCATGCTCCCTGAGAATCCGGAGGCACTCAGCCCTGCTCGGCAGATCAGCGGGCTTTCCCTTTGCTCCTGTCAATTACGGTCTTCCCCCTTGGGTTCGGAACGATGGTCAACCGTCCCCTGATGTTCTTCTCCAGGGACTTGCCGCGCATATACCTGTCGAGGAAGATGGCGAGCGCGGCGACTTCCGAATGCGGCTGGTTTCCAACGGATATGTTCCTGCCGGCTAGGTCGTAGACCTCTCTCGGGACCTTCTCCGCACCCACGACGATCATGAGGTCCTTAGACTTGATCGTCGGCAACGCCTTTGACAGGCTCTCGCCGTACATAGTGAGGTGAACGACCTCGCCCTTCCATGCCTTGATCGCGTTGCGCCAGTTCACTCCTGTTTTGATATTGAACTTCCCGCCGAAGCGCTCGACGACCCCGCTGATGGTCTTCTCGAGCGATTCGTCCTCTGTCGATACCCATACTGCGTCCGCGCCAAGGGCGCGGGCCGTCAGTGCGACGTGCGTCGTGACTCGCTGATCCCTCGAAGGGCGATGGCCGAGCCTTAGAACCACTAACATCTGGATCCTCTAGGGAGAGCTAGCTACTCCTTCACCCGCTCGATTCTGTGGCCCCTGTAATCGAGCTTCGTGCTCCTCTTGACGAGACTCTTGAGCATTGTGAAAGTGACTCCGAGCACCTCCGCGACATCGCCTGCGAACTTGCCCTGCGCACCAACCATGTCGTAGATCTGCTTCTCGATCTTCTGGAACTCCTTCTCCTCCATGACGGCAGCTGCCAGGACATCGCTGATCTCGTACACTGGCCATGAGGCGTTGATATGGAAGGATGTGTAGTAGGTGTGGTACGCCTTCTCCGGCTGCTGCTCGGGGGAGGTCTGCCACCGGGTCTCGACGAGTTTCATCTTCTCGAAGAACAGAAGGGCCTCCTTGCCTGCGGGCCCGAACTGCTTCTCGATATCCCGGATAGTGTGCCACTCGAGGGTCACTAACTTCAAAACCTCTCTCTTGACCTTGGTGTCGACCGCCCGGAACATCGGAACCAGTTCAGCCGGTTCGGTGATGACCTTGATCCTAGTCATGGATTGACCCTATCCTTTTGGGGGCATATAAGCCTAATTGGAATCATCAATGCATATTTTTGACCTACTGGCTAATTCGGATTTTCGTGGTTTTCAACGGCGAGACTCCAATCGAAACGGACCTTTTCCGAAGGGGGAGAGCTTTAAGTACGGAAACGCTCTATCGCGGAAAACAGGGCGTGTAGCAATGATGGCGAAGGACTTGAAGGACAAAACGAAGGTCGACGAATTAGTCCTCACAATAACCGAGAAGAAGGAACCGAGGGAGTTCCAATCCAAGTGGAGCGGTTCGTCAGGCAGGGTATGCGATGCTGTCGGGCAGGACGAAAACGGCGACTCGGTAGCCCTGACTATTTGGAACGACGACATAGAGAAGGTCGAGGTCGGCACGAAGATCCGCATAACAGACGGCTGGGCCTCCGCCTACAAGGAAAAGCTGCAGGTCAGCGCCGGGAAATACGGCAAGCTCGAAGTGCTCTGATTCTGTGCGCTTCGGCTTTTGTGAGGAATTCTTCACCACAAGAGCGCAAGCCCTGTCATCGCGGCTGCGGGGACAACGGACATTAGGAAGTCGTCGTCGATGTATGGAGTCTTGATTCGTTCCGAGGCGACTGCCAAGAATGCCGCGACCACGGAGAGCAGGAGAGACTCCAGGGCTGACCGCATATCCCACACGAGCAGAACCGCAATGCAGAGTCCGAAATAGATGAGCAGCGTCGAAACGAGCGTCACTCTGTCGTGCACACCCGCACGCCGCAACTCGCCCGCAAGCGGATCAACGAACGCCATGCCGATCAGAGCAGCGGACGCGATGTCGTGCGGGCAGAGCCAGAGGACCGCGGTGATGCCCGCGGCCGCCCAAGCGAAGGACGCGATCTGACCCTTCTCGTGCGGCCGGAGGCCCATGAATGTGATCCCCTTCCATAGCCGGAACGCCTCGAACACCATTATCGCGATGAAGAACGCCACCACCACAGACCATCTGTGAATCCCGAGAAATGGCAGGTTCACCGGGAGGGCATAGTACAGAGGGGCGAGAGCCATGGAGGCGTGCGCTCCCCTCCTCAAGACAACCTCCTTCTTCATCTATGTCCCAATCCTCGGGGAATCCAACCACATGTCGGAAAGATAACCCTTTCCTCAGGCTGCAAAAGAAGCTCTGCCCCACTTCCCCTCGATTCCGTTGTACAGCAACCTCGTGACGATGCCCATCGATATGAGCACGAGCAGGATTCCAGCAAGCGCGATCGTCCAGTTTGCCATGAGGCTGAAAGACAGTATCGTCAGGCACAGGTCCGGAAAGAACGAGAGTATGCTGAACTTCGCGAGCACACCCGTGTCGAACAGGAAGGAATTGGTCTTGAGCCCGGTCAGGTAGGCCGTCATGACCACCATGTAGAGCGACGTCACGAACATCACGATGAGCGCGAGCCACAGAAGCTCCGTCTCGCCGTTCAGGATGGATATCGCGACAACGAAGAATGCGGATATGCCGAGTGTCAGGAGGAGGAACACGAGTATCCTGGTTCTGATAAGTTGGGGCACCGTCACCGGCATGAGGGAGTAGTATTCCGCGAGGTCGATGTTGTTGAGCCAGTTATACATCATCACGCCGATGAAACCCACCATCGCGGCGTAGAAGACCGCGTTGAACCCGACGGGGATGGCCAGGCCGTTGTTGACGTACCAGGTAGTGAACGACAGGAAGAGCAAAGGCAGAACGAAGGCGAAGAACATCTTGGCGATTATCCCGCTCCTTCGAAGATCCAGAAGCTCTTTCGCCAGCAGAGATCGGTTTACCCCCTCAAGCACCCTGACCCTCCTGTAATAGGAGGGCAGAAGATCCTTGTGGGATTGGGAGGCGATATTGATCCTGACCTGGACCAGCATGTACGCGAGTCCCGTGAACGCGACCGTGACGAGACCACACACGCCAGCGTAGAGCAACGCCTCAGACGTATCGGACCCGAACGGCCTCACATTCATCTGGAAGCCCAGAGACGGGATGATCACGCTGAGTGAGGGAACACCGAACACACCGTGCGACACGAATATGGCTGCGATGGATGCGGTGAGTACCGTGAAAGACTTCACGTTCCTGATGTAGATCACGGATGCCATGAAGCTGAGAGACATCCCCAACATGAACGCGAGCAGTATGGATACGAACAACAGAGCTATGCTCGCGACGTGGAAGCCCATGAACGGTGCGGCTGCGAGGAGGCCCATCGTCGCGGGAAGGACAAGCAGGAGAACATAGAATATCGCATCTCTCAGGTATATCCCGAGGAATGTCGTCCTGAATGATATCGGAAGGAGATAGGGCATCGCGACCAGGTAGTTGCTCGTTCCGTATCTCCTCTCGAGGTATTCTCTGCCCATTAGACCGAACGCGCCGACGCTAAGGCCATAGAGGAACGCGGACAGATTCGTGAACGTGCCCATCTGCGTGAACGAAATGGTCTCGAGCATCTTGTCGATGGTGAGGCCGCTGCCGAGCGAGAGCACGAAAACGAAGAATGGGAATGTCAAGAACCTGTGCTTGCCTGAGTAGCTTGTGTGCGTCCTGAACTCCTCTTTGAGCATGAGCCTCAGGAGGTCTTTCGTTTCTCGCCACCTCCGTGACCGCGAACACCCACGGATCGAAGGAATAGCTTCTCCAGATTCTCGCCCTCTCTGATCAAATCGTTGATTCTGCCCTGCGCGACGACCCTTCCGAGATTGACGATGGCCAGCTTGTTGCACAGCCTCTCGGAGATTTCCAGGATGTGAGAGGCCATGAAGACCGTCCCGCCCTTCGCGATGTAGTCCTCGAGGTACTCTCTCAGCAGGCGCTGATAGATCGGGTCCAGGTTGATGAACGGCTCATCGAGGAACAGCAGCTTCGGCTCGTGGATGAAGGCCGATGCGAGCATCAGTTTCTGCCTCATGCCCTTGGACATGTCCTTGCATATCGTGCCCTTCTTCTCCTCGAGGTCGAAGAATGAGAGCCACTTGTCGATCCTGCCCTCGAGGCCTTCCAGACCTCTGATCTTCCCGACGAAGTACAGGTACTCGTAGGCGGTCAGATAGGTCGGAGGGCTCTCCACTTCAGGGACTATCCCGATGAGCCTCTTCACGCCGAGAGGGTCTTTGACCACATCCACCCCCAGGACGTTGACGGAGCCAGATGTGGGCTCGAGCTGCCCGGTGAATATCCTGATGAGTGTAGTCTTGCCCGCGCCGTTGGGACCAAAGAATCCGAAGAAATCGCCCTCGTCAACGGATATGTTGACGCTGTCTAGGGCCTTCATGCCCCCGTACTGCTTGACCACGTTGCGGCCCTCGATCACTGCCATGGCGAGCTACGCTATTCGTCAGAAGTTATATCAAACTTGGTTGGAAACTCAATCTACCAACTCACTTGTTCCCTCTTTCCCCTTCTTATATTTCCTCGTGCTATCATGTAGCACGACGAAGGCACCCCCATATCACATCGCGGAAGGAATCAATATGAAGGGTAAGATGGGCAGGTCCGTGCTCACGAGCAAGATCGAGACAGAGATCGACCTATTGCAGAGGCACGTAGCGATGCTGAAGGCGATCATGGACAACGAGCCGATCGGCATCATAAGGCTGTCTGAGATGTTGAAGTACCCGCAGCACAAGGTCAGGTATTCCTTGAGGATACTCGAGCAGGAGGGACTGATCGATCCTTCTCCAGATGGAGCTGTAACCACTGAGAAGATCCAGGATTTCCTGGACCACCTGAAGGATATCCTTGAGACTATGAGCAATACGGTCAATGAGCTGCGGGAGTCGATAGAATAGACTCGAGCTCCCGCCCCAATCGTTTTGTCCGGAAGCCTGGCACCACCGTTACAAAAGGCTTATCTAAATGGTCACTTTAACTGCGCCTGCGAAGCCACACATGCCGTCGTAGCTCAGCCTGGTAGAGCATCCGCCTGTTAAGCGGAGGGTCAACGGTTCAAACCCGTTCGACGGCGCCATCATTTCACCGCAACTGTCACGCGGCCGGGCTAGGCCGTTAGGGAGCATAAACAAATACCGCGCCCTCTATTGAAAAGGGAAGGCGACCAAGGAGGCATTCGATTGTCCAACATCAAGGTGGGCGACTTAGCACCCGATTTCGAGCTTGAGGATCAGAATGGAAAGAAGATCAGGCTCAGCCAGTACAGAGGCAAGAAGAACGTCTTGCTGGCGTTCTTCCCATTCGCGTTCAGCCCTGTCTGCACGAACGAACTGGGCGAGCTGAAAGAGAAAGAGGACGTTATCCTCAAGCTCGACACGCAGATCCTCGCATCGAGCGTGGACAGCACCTGGTCTGAGAAGGCCTTCGCGAAGGAGCTTGGGGTGAAGTTCCCGATACTCGGAGATTTCAGGAAACAGGTAGTTCCACTCTACGGAGCTCTTTACGAGGACAAGGGCTTCGCGAAGAGGACCGTATTCGTCGTCGACAAGAAGGGCAAGGTGGCGTACAAGAGGGAATACGAGCCTGGCATCCAACCCGACATAAACGAGGTCTTGGACTTGCTTAAGAAGCTCAAGTGACGAATCTCGGCTCGGACGACAATGTTTATTAGACACCCTGGACTAGTATCCGGCCGAAGACCAGCACAGGTTGGCTCC
>JALHSX010000038.1 GCA_022865445.1 Thermoplasmata archaeon
GAACAAGAGGAAGAGGGCGAAACGGGTTATCGGGAAGCTGGACGAGCTGACCGCCGAGGATCCATCCGTTCTACTTCTCCAAGCCGACCTCTATGTCGACGCAGGATTCATGGCTGATGCGATTGCTCGGTGCAACGAGTTCATATCCAGACGAAAGGACAGCGTCGAAGGCTATGCGCACTTGGGCAATGTGGAACACGAGTTCGGGGTCTACGGCAAGGCCATAACCACCTTCGAGAGAGCTCTTGAAATCGCACCTAATGACAAGGAACTCTGGAACAATCTTGGGTACACATGCTTCGTAGCAGGCTTCTTGGAGAAGGCTCTCGGGTGCTTCGACAAAGCATTGGCCATCGACCCCAACTACAAACACGCGTGGTACAACAAGGGATATGCGTATCACGGCGCGGACCTTCTCGAACAAGCGGTGGACAGCTATGGCAAGGCGCTGACAATCGACCCGCAGGACATGGTTCTATGGAACAACCTGGGCAACGCCCTCTACAACCTTGGGAAATATGCCGAATCGATCCCCAGGTTCGTCGAGGCCATAAGAGTCGATCCGGACTACGAGATCGCGTGGAACAACATCGGCAATGCCTTGGAGAAGATGAAGCTCTACAGAGAGGCCGTTTCATTTCACGACCGCTCCCTTGAGATTAGCCCCGATTTCGACTATGCGCTTTATGCCAAGGGGGTCTGCAAATCCATGATCGGTGATCTCGAGGCTGGCTATGATCTAGTGCTCGAGTCAATCGACCTCAATCCGTACTACGACGAAGCCTGGAAGGCAAAAGCCTCGATTGCAGGGAAGCTCGGCAGGTGGGATGAGGCGCTCATTGCGATCGAGGAGGCCCTGACAATCAATCCCGAGTTCGACGAGGGCTGGGCAGACAGTGGGGACCTGCTGCTCAGGATCGGAGACGCCGAGGCCTCGCAGGCGTCCTTCGAGATGGCATTGAGCTGCCTCGAGAACGCGCGCGCTGACAATGCGGTTGGCGTCACAGCCCTGATAAGACGCGGGGAGTTGCTGGCGCGACTGGGCAGATTCGATGAAGCACTCGCAAACCTCGAAAGCGCAGCCTTGTCAGGCAAGATGACCGCGGTCAGCATACCGAAGTTGCTCGAGTTCAGGCGCTTCCTCAACCTGTGGGAACTCCCCAAGGCAGTCAAGGATGTCGCAGGTGAATCCAATGATCCCGATGTCTGGAAGAGCTATGCAGGTTTCCTATTGGATGCGGGCGACATACAGGCTGCTGGGTCAGTCCTGGAGCGCATGAGTTCCGCTGACGCGCACGGCATCCAGGGTGTGCATCTTCTGAGAGCGAAAGCATTGGCCCTTCAGGGGAAGTTGGACGAGGCGCTGGAAATCGTGTCCTCAGCTCGACAGGCTGAGCCCAGACATCCATTCACTCGGTTCGAGGGTGAGCTCCACGAGGCCAAGGGGGATCTTCATGCGGCGGAGAGGATCTACAAGCATCTCTTGGCCCAAGTGCCCTCGGATTCAGCTGTTGCGACAGCCCTTGCAAGGGTCCAGCTGAAGAGAAGCGAGCCCAGAGCAGCCATCGCATCAGCAGATCTCTCGATCGGAATAGACGGCAGGGACTGGGTGCCTCACAGGATCAAGGCGGATGCGCTGAAATCCATCGGAGAAGACGCAAAGGCCGCGAAGGAGCTGGCGGAGGCCAGGGCCATGCTCTTCTCATCGGGTGCCAGATATGACGAATGGCTCTCTGGTGGGTTGACATGAGCGAACTTCGCTTGAGGAAGCGGCATCGATTGAGGCAAAAGGAAATCGCCTCATTAGCCAGGCAGATCGACGATGCGCTCGGGACCGAGAGCTTCACCGAGGAGGACGTCGTCGACATGGCCGAAGGTCCGGAGTTCAATGTGGTCTTCGTGGATGGGAAGATACTTGCGTTCCTGCCGAGCGAGAAACCGTTCCTTACGATCCGAGGGCTGCTCCGGTACCGGGCCACCAGGAGATTCGTGACGGTGGACATGGGAGCGGTCAAGTTCGTCTACAATGGCGCTGATGTGATGGGACCGGGGGTCGTAGCTTCGGACCCCAACATCGCGGAGGGCGATCTGGTCTGGGTGAGGGATGTCAAGAACCTGCAACCGCTGTCCATCGGCATATCCGTCGTCTCCTCCGACGCGTTGGCCCGAAAGGACAAGGGCAAGGTGGTCGAGTCGATCCACCATGTCGGCGACAAGCTGTGGCTTGTCGATGAGCCAAAAGAGCCGGAAGAAGACTCCGAGAAACCTGATTAGTGGATTATACAGCCGGAAACTCTACTCGAAAAGCCAGACAATTATCGTTTCGGTTCAATCGAATTGGATTGACACTCGGTTCAAACCCTTTCCTTTTCCCACCTACGGGCCTGTCGCTCCAAACCACGGCTCGTCAGTATTAAGATAGCGACTATTCCAGGCGTACAATCTCCCATCGTGAATTGCGAAACTCAGCTCTATGGTCATTGTGCCCCCGTGTTCATGAACGAAAGATAGCCCCATTGTGTACACTGTGTCTTCCGACAAGGGTTCTATCTTGAATAGGATGCTATCCCCGATATCAAACGCTCCGTCGCCAGTCGAGTCAGTGATGTCTATACTTACATTGCCAGACGACGAGATCCATATCGATTGATGAATGGTTACCCTAGAATGCGTGCTCAGCTGGGATTGGTTTCCAAAGTCACTCACAGTCCGCCCACTGCCACCCCCCCAGTCAATCTGGAAGGCGATCTTCATTCCAGTGTAGTTGAAACCTAACCAGGTTTCTTCTTGGCTGAAGACCACATTTCCCTCGACAAGACTAAACGGCACTTTCTCTGAGGGATAGGGCGCTCGGCCGAAGTGCAACCACTGAAGAGCCAATCCTGCAAGCACGAGAGTAAGCACAACTGTAAGAGTCAGAACTACGACCACTGCCCTCTCAGGTCTCGAAGCCAAGTAAGAGCCGAGCCTCTTGATCATATCGCCATCTCTCCGGCGCGGGTATCGCCTTTCCTCCGCTATGTGCTTTTCCGACTCCGCGATGCTCGAAGTGAATCGAGCGTTTGAGAGGTCATAGACCTCTGCGAGCGCAAACTGTGCATTTGGGTCTCCTTTGCTTGCTTTATCAATAATGGATTGAAGTGAATTCTGGTCTGTAGGAACTGAATTTGGCTGTTCCGGTGGATCAGCGTAAGCCAAAGATGTCGTTAAAAAGACAAATGAA
>JALHSX010000258.1 GCA_022865445.1 Thermoplasmata archaeon
AATAGCAGAACCTCTTTGATGGACTGTGAGTTCGTGAGTATCATCGCGAACCTGTCGATGCCTATCCCGAGGCCTCCGGTTGGCGGCATGCCGCACTCGAGCGCCTGGACGTAGTCGATGTCGATGGGATGCGCTTCCTCGTCCCCCTCCTGTTTCAGCCTGTCCTGCTCCCTGAACCGCTGCTCCTGCTCCTCAGGGTCGTTCAGTTCCGAGTAGGCGTTCGCGAACTCCCAACCGTTGATGAAGAGCTCGAACCTCTCGACGAGCTCGGGGTTGCCCCTCTTCCTCTTCGCGAGCGGTGAGATCTCGATCGGGTGGTCGATGACGAATGTCGGGTTGATCAGGAATGACTGAACCTTCTGGTCGAATATCTCGAAAGCGATGAGTCCCGGCTTGTTGCATTCCTCGACGTCCCTGACACCCAGCTTGATCGCGGCGTCCCTCGCGTCCTCGACGGTCTTCAGCTTCGCGATGTCCAGGCCGAGATGCTTCAGGATCGCATCGTGCATGGTGATCCTCGCCCAGGGCCTGGCGAAGTCCAGGACTTTGTCACCATAGGGTATCTTGTCAGTCCCCAGCATGTGCTTCGCGGTGTCATAGAGCAGGGACTCCGTGAGGTCCATGATGTCGTTGTAGTCGGCGTAAGCCTCGTACAATTCAAGGCTCGTGTACTCCGGATAGTGCTGAGCGTCAATGTCCTCGTTCCTGAAATTGTGCCCGATCTCGAAGACCTTCTCGAGCTCTCCGACGATGCATCTCTTGAGATAGAGCTCGGTCGCTATCCTGAGATACAGATCCATGTCCAGGTAGTTGTGATGTGTCTTGAATGGCCTGGCAAGCGCTCCGCCGTAGAGCGGCTGCAGGATGGGGGTCTCGACCTCCAGAAATCCCTTTTCGCTGAGCCAGTTGCGCATGAACGCTACCATCTTGCTCCTCTTGATGAAGGTCTCGCGAACGTCCTGGTTCATGACCAGGTCGAGGTACCTGCGCCTGTATCGGTTCTGGACGTCTTGCAGCCCGTGGAACGTGTCAGGGAAGGGCTCGAGCGCCTTCGAGAGGATATCGAAATTCTTGATGGCCACCGTCGTCTCGCCCATCTTGGTCCTGAAAGGGTGGCCTGTGACGCCCACGATATCCCCTCTGTCGAGGGACTTGAAGAGATCGAACTTCTCTTTACCCAGCTCGTCGAGCTTGAAATAGACTTGGACTTTTCCATCGCGATCCTGCAGGTCCGCGAAACCCGCCTTGCCGTGGAGTCGTAGTCCCATGATCCTGCCGGCCGTCGAGATCTCGTGCGGGCTCCGCTCAGAGCCCACCGACGCGAAGTCCTTCTTGATCTTGGTCGAATCGTGTGTCCGTACGTACTTGTACTTCTGGTACGGGTCCAGACCCTTCGCTTGGAGCTCTCTGAGCTTGTTCTTTCGAACTGCTCTCAGGTCGCTCTCTTCCTCAGTCATTCACACATCCCTCTCTCGGGGCGTCTCTGTCTGAATTCCGACCGGCCTACTTAAAAGTAGGCCGATTAACCGGCTGTTGTCATCGTCTCGCTCTCTCTGATTCACATTGCCCACCAACATCAATCGGTCGAAGCCAGAAAGAAGATTCGGGCCTCGCTAACTCTTGGTCTTGGAGCCGACGATCTCTTTTATCGCCGACAGAAGCTCCTCGATCCTGAAAGGTTTCAGCAAAAACCCCTTGGCACCTGCGGCCCTGGCCTCCTTCTCAATGTGGAGGTCTGCGCTGCCGAAGAAGATTGTCGCGGCTGGGTTTATCTTGAGGATCTCCTGCGTGGCGCTTACTCCGTCTTTGACAGGCATCCTCTGATCCATGATGATTATCACGGGCTTCTCTTTCATGTCTCTGTACTTCCTACCGGCCTCATCGCCGTCCGAAGCGACACCTATCACGGTGTGCCCGTTCGCCTCCAAGATATCCCTGTAGAGGTCGATGATGAACTTCTCATCATCTACAAGGAAGACTGTGGCTATTGTACAACCTCCTGAGCCTGTGCACTGGTGCGTGCCAACTGCGAATGCCCAGAACATGTCTTGTCGAGCTGCTCGCCCGCCAAGCCAGACTGGGTCATGTCGATTGATTTGGACGTTATTTAATGCTTTTCACGACGTCGACTACCCTGGAAATCCGCATCTGGAAGTGCTTCTGCC
>JALHSX010000259.1 GCA_022865445.1 Thermoplasmata archaeon
ATCTGGGTCTAGATATGTTTATATTCTGGATACCTGATTACTTATCTAGTCTTATGGGGTGCACTCATGCCGAAGTCTCTAGTGAAAGATGCATTGGGAAAAGACGTACAGGACGTAGTGGAGAGGTCTTCCCCTCAGCCCGCAGCGCAAGTGCAATTAACAACACCTGCGCCCCAGACCGCGGATGACGAGGAGATAGCAAAGATCGCGGCGCAATTGGATGTTTCTATCAAGATCATTGGTTGCGGCGGCGCCGGTTCCAATACCATCAACAGATGTGTTGAGGCAAGAATCTCAGGCGCTCAGCTGTGCGCGATCAATACGGATGCCAAGCACTTGTTGGCCATCCATTCTCCAAAGAAGATCCTGATCGGAAAGAACATAACCAGAGGTCTTGGCGCAGGCGCCATACCTCAGGTCGGAGAGGCAGCAGCCAAGGAGAACGAGCGGGAAATACGCGATTTCCTCACCGGTGCGAACATCGTGTTTGTCACTGCTGGAATGGGCGGCGGAACCGGAACGGGCTCTGCTCACTACGCGGCTCGCTTGGCGAAGGAGCAGAAGGCCTTGACGATCGGAGTGGTCACCTTGCCCTTCAAGGCGGAGGGTGAAGTGAGGATGGAGAACGCGCTCGACGGGCTTGAGAGGTTGAGGAGACTGTGCGACACAACCATAGTCATCCCCAACGACAAGCTGCTAGAGCTAGTTCCGAAGCTGCCGGTAGATGCAGCTTTCAAGGTGGCGGATGAAGTCCTCATGCAGACCATCAGGGGCCTGACGGAGATCATCACCAAACCCGGCCTGGTCAACTTGGACTACAGCGACATCATGACAGTCATGAACGAGGGCGGCGTCGCGTTCGTCGGCATCGGCGAATCCGATGAGGCAGACCCCGAGGACAGGATCGAAGCGGCGATCGAGGAGGCGCTCAACTCTCCTTTGCTTGGAGAGATAGACCTCAAGGAGTCGAAGGGAGCACTCATCAGGGTCGTGGGCGGTCCGGACATGACAGTCTCCGAGGCACAGAAGGCCGCCGAGGTTGTCGGTCAGAGGGTCGCGAAGCACGCTAGGCTCATCTGGGGATGCAGCATCGACCCAGCGCTCGAGAACACTGTAAAGATACTCTTGATCGTGACCGGTGCGAGGTCCGATACCGTCATGGGGAGCGGAGCGGCCTCCGCGCCAGGAGCGGCGTCCAAGAGAGCCCCTGCGGCCAGCTCAAGGTCCTTTGGAAGCGACGAGCCTATAGACTTCGTCAGATAGATGGGCTATTCGCGAGCCAGCTCTTCCCAAACTCCAAACGGCGGACGATCGATATGTCCGCCTAGCGTCTTACTTTTCTTTCGACTTTCCCTTCCAATCTCGGCTTGTCCGCAAACCTGGAACCGCACCCGGTGCAGAACTGGTCTTCGAGTTCCACCTTCCCACCGCAGACCGAACATTCGGCTCCTCCCACTCTGTCCGAGAAGATGACTCCGCACAAGCAGGCGAATGCATCCTTGTCCACTCTCCTGCCGCAGGCAGGGCATTCGGACACGAATTCGATCAGGGAGTGTCCGCAGTGCTCGCAGGCGTTTGCGGTCTCAGGTATCTCCCCGCCACATTTCGGGCAGAGTATGTTGCCTTCTCCGACCAGCAGCGCTCCGCACGCGCAGGCTTTCTCATCTCCGCCAACTATCCTTCCGCACTCTGGACACTGGAACAGGTCCATGGAGAAGTCCGTCGAGAACACCACACCACACTTTCTGCAGAACATGTCCTCGTCCATCAGGTTGGCTCCACATTCAGGGCACTGAAGAGACCGCTTGTACATAGTGCAGTCACAGCTCTCGCCATCGAGCAGTCGTCTGCCACAGATGCTGCAGAACGAGGCGTTGTCTGGTGATTTCTGGATGTGCTCCTTCATCGAGAGATAGGTGTTCTCTGTGATCTCGCCGAGCAGGAACCTCTCCTCGAGCAGGAGCAACTTGTCGTCCTTCGACAGTGGCACAGGCTTGATGACAGGCATCTTGGAGTCCACAACATGAGGTTTCTGCGCAGAGTATCCCAACTGTTTTCCGCATATGGGACAGGTGTTCACACGCACCGCACATGAATTGTGGAACTGTTTCCCGCATCCGCACAGGACACTCGGTAGATCTGGCTTGATCATGCCGAGGCAGATGTCGCACTTGATCTGTCCCTTGACCCTGACCGCCTTGACCTGTGGGCGAGTCCGCATCCTCATCTTCCTTGCGGCTGCTCTCCTGATCTGCCCCTTCGGGACTTTTATCATCCTGGGTTTGCCGACGGGAGTTCTTCTAGACACCAACATCGTTGAACAAAGAACAACCAGGGTCTTCAAGACCTTCACTCCAGCTCAGGAGCTGATTGCCTCCAACGGATATAAAAGACCGACACGTGATGCACTCATCATGACGATCAAGGACACTGTGAAGTTCGTGAGCGAGCTCATGGCGGTTGCGGCTAGGACCGCCCCGAAAGCAGCCGGCCAGGATTTCATCGAGATCA
>JALHSX010000260.1 GCA_022865445.1 Thermoplasmata archaeon
GCAGTCGTTTAACTCCAGAACGACCGATAATACGATGCTGGTGACACCGTTTGCAAATCCAGAGAGCAGCAGCGCTCGAACAACCACTCGTGCAAATAGTCGGCGAGGAGCCGCTGCTCCATGAGATGGTTCTGGAGACCTCGATACTGCAGCTAGACGAGCTCATAGGCGGCTTCCGCTCAGCCCAGGTCGCGTTGCTCGACAGCGACAACAGCTACGCCTCCAGCCTTTTGCACCTGCTCTGCGTCCGCGCGATCTCGCAGTTCGACGAGGAGGTCGTCTGGATAGATGGAGGGAATGCCATCGATCCGTATGCCATCAGCTCTCTGTGCAAGCGGCTGAGGCTAAACAAGCGAGATATCCTATCGCGCGTGAACGTGTCCAGGGCGTTCACCGCTTATCAGCTCGTGACTCTGATCGACGAGAAGCTCGAGGAGCAGGTCGAGAGAAGCTCGCCGTGCGCCGTCATCGTGTCATCCATAACCGAGATGTTCCTCGACAAGGACATGAAGTGGATGGAATCACACCAGCTCCTGAGGAGGTGTCTCGAGAATATATCAAGGGTGACGAAGGAGCACGAGACCATCTCCATACTCACAAACAACACTCATCAGCAGGTCCGACCAAGCCCAAAGCTGGCAACATTGCTGTACGAGCACTCGGACCAGATCGTTCAGATGCGCACCAGAAGAGATGGCTTGCTCTTCCGGCTGCCGAGGGCGGAACGCGAGATCGTGTTCTTGCCCGTGCCTTGGAATCAAGCAACGCTAGACGAGTTCAGGGGGGATTCTGACGGGAAGAACGGTGCCTACATACCGCTTGGCCCTTGAGGCGATGGCCCAGCAATGGAACGATTTTCGGAGGGCGCTCAGGAGCGGTGATCGAGAAGCGTTCGATTCGCTCGTGACCAGAGCGCGCATGCACGCTTCCGCATCGACATACGCGATAAGTCTCGACCCGACGGAGTCGGCCCTTCTCTCGATGCTCCTGGAGCACGAGAAAGAGATACTAGCCCTAAGAAGGAACCTGAAAGAACAGAAGGAAAGCAACGGGTTCCAGGATGGGGAAACTGGGAGCAGTGAGTCCGAGAGATGAAAGGCTGGCTGTTCGACATATACCCCGACTACGAGACAGACTCCATCGTATACTGGGTAAGGACTCGAAAGAGTGCGCACAGGGTTGTCGACCGCGCCTTTCGCCCAAAGATATTCGCGCATTCCACTCCAGAAAACCTCAACGACCTCGAAAGGGCCCTTCCAATCCTAGATGAAGTGCGCTCGACCGAACGAGAGATGAAACGGATTTGGCTCGGGGATGACGAGCGCGAAGTCCTTGGGATCACGATAAGAGACTACGCGAAAGTGGAGGACGTTGCACACACTATCGACAATCGCGGAAGGTACAAAGACTACACTCTGTTCAACGTCGACCTCAGGTTCAGCCAGCGGTACTTCTGTGAGAAGAACATCTTTCCCATGGGCCTGCTGGAGTTCAGGCCCAAGCCACGAATGATAGACGATCCATACGAGATCGATTACGAGATGCCACCGCTCTCAGAGATAGAACTGAGCGCTGTGCCAGAAGCGAAGAAGGGCATACCAACTTTCGACGACCTGCTGATCTCTGCCAAAGTAGGGGACGATGTCGTAGACGGTGACGAGGAGACTATTCTCGAAGGGATTCAAGAGATTGTCAAAGCTGAGGACCCAGACGTGATATACACAGACAATGGCGACGCCTTCCTGATACCGTACCTGTACGAACGAGCTAGACATGTCGGACTCAAAGACGTCAAACTAGGCAGGGACACCGACGACCAGAGAACGAACCGGAAGGGCAAATCGTACTTCACATACGGCCAAATCAAATACAAACCACCATCGTACAAGCTCCGCGGGAGAATCCACATCGACCGCTCCAGTTCGTTCATGTTCATGGAGAGCGGCCTGGGAGGCCTGACAGATCTCTCGCGCATATCCCGTGTGCCCGTTCAGGAGCTGGCTAGGCTCTCCCCTGGGAGCGCCATCAGCGCCATGCAGGCCGACCTTGCGCTCAAAGATGGCTGCATAATAATGTGGAAGAAGAACCTCCCAGAGAAGTTCAAGACGGCGGAGGAGCTCATCGTAGCTGACCGGGGTGGGTTCATCTACGAGCCCGCGGTCGGGATACACGACCGCGTTCTGGAAGTGGACTTCACATCTCTCTATCCGAACATCATGGTCAGGTTCAACATTTCGCCTGAGACCATCACCTGTTCTTGTTGCCCAGAACCTACCAGACGAGTGCCCGTTCTCGGATATGGCATATGTGACAAGCGACTGGGATTGATACCGCGCGTCCTCAAACCCGTGGTGGAACGCAGGACGAGACTAAAGAGGATGGTCAGGGCCGGAATCGGAGACACGAAACTCTACAAAGAGAGAGTGAACATCCTCAAGTGGCTGCTCGTAACCTGTCTCGACTCTGCAACCGAGATCCCGTTCCGAAGGCGCGGAAGGTTTGATGTCTCCACCGTTGAAGAAGTGGTTGAGAGGTATACACGCGGAAACTGTGGCGAGCATATGGTCATCGACAGGCTCGAAACGTTCGGGTTGGACGAGAGCTTCGAACAATCGCTGAAGATCGTATCGAAGGTTTTCAAGTTTCCAGCGCCTGAGCACATGGTCGAGCTGAATCTCGGAGAAAGCAGCATCAGACTAACACCCGATCATCCGTGCTATGTGATGAGAGGC
>JALHSX010000261.1 GCA_022865445.1 Thermoplasmata archaeon
AACAGCTGACAAATCGTCAGACAAAACCGTTTAGGATGGGATGCAATGAAGCACAGGGACGCGTTTAAGGCAGCAGTCCGAAATGTCCAAGCGATACAGTGGGCGAAAACCCACACACTTCAGGACCTCGAGGATCTCGTGAACGAGATGTCGAGCCTGGGAGAAGATGTTACGGACATCTCACAGCTCCTGAATGATCTGTCTGAGATAGATCGGAGTCTGCAGGCCGATATGAGCGTCTCTCTTGAGCCCGAGGCAAGTGAAATCGCAGGATAGGTGTTTGAAATGGTAAGACTGAGGAGAGCCAAGCCAAAGAAGATGACGGACGACGAGGAATTCACTGACGGCTACGCGAGATCGAAAGTTGTTGGTTTCCACCCGCACTGCTTCATCCAGCCACTAGCACTGGCGGAGTCGAGGCAGTTCGATGAAATGTATGCCTTGGCGCACACCCCTGTGCTCGGAGAGAACGAGAACGAGGCTTAGACCAATTGCAGAATTGCGAGAAGGGCTAAACTGAAACTCAAAGGAACGAAAGTGCAGGTGCTGGGATTTGAACCCAGGTCGTTGGCTTTCGTCCCTCTCCAATTTTATATTCTTTTCTGGAAGAGATGGAAGGCCAAAATCCTAACCAGCTAGATTACACCTGCTCGTTGTTGGGAAGCACGTTCCTTGATAAATACGTGTTTGTCGAAGCGATGGACATTATTCGGAAGAAGAATCAGTGGGGTAGGTCGGATTTGAACCGACGGTCACGTGGTCCCGAACCACGGATCATACCAAGCTAGACCACTACCCCATCGTGCTCGGGCGATTGAGGGATAGAATGGTTTTGTTATTAATGGTTAGGGTGATTCGAAATCCACGGTCGGACAGGTCATAGTTCCTAGCGTTATCCATGATGACTGCATCGAGGAAACCCCGCTCGCGTTTCCTGGTGTTTTCTGTCGCCTCGGTCGCTCTTTTCTTCGAGCCAGATGCAATCGTCTTTTGCCGATAATGAGGTACGGCAAACTATAAATATCGACAATCTTCTTCTTTGACTATGCGTGACCAAGTAAGAGAGAAGATCGCGGGTGAGATATGCCTCTCTGAAGAGCCGGGAAAGACGATTCGGAAGTGGAGGGAGCAGTTCGATATTTCTCAGCAAGAACTCTCCAAGCATCTCGGCGTCTCGCCCTCGGTGATAAGCGACTACGAAGCGGGCAGGAGGAAATCTCCCGGCATCGTTACGGTCAGGAAGATAGTGGATGCGTTCCTGGACATCGACGTGAAGACCGGTGGAACGATTCTCAAGCAGTATTCTCTTGCGGCCAAGACCGACTCAATCATCTCGATAAAGGAATTCGCCGTCGAGATCCTTGCTTCGGACCTTGTGAACAAGATCAAAGGCGAGAGCCTGACACCTGCAATACCGCTTGACAAGCACATCCACGGCTACACCGTGATCGACAGCATCAGGGCGATCACATCGCTGAGTTCCTTCGACTATCTCAAGATATACGGATGGAGCAGCCAGAGGGCACTCATCTTCACAGGCGTGACGTTCGGCAGATCCCCCATGATTGCGATCAGAGCCCATCCGCTTAAGCCTGCGATGGTCGTGTACCAGAAGCCCGAGCAGGTCGACGAACTTGCGATTCGTCTTGCCGAGCTCGAGGGAATTCCACTCATACGTACCCAGATGGCAATCGGAGACCTCGTTGAGGCGCTCCAATCACTTGGATGAGAAGTGTTAGGGGATGTCTGTATGAAAGTTGGAATCGTGAGTTACGGAGCGTATGTGCCACGCTACAGGATAACGCCAGAGGAGATCGGGAAGGTCTGGGGAGTCGACGGCAAGTCCATGAGCAAAGGACTCATGATCAACTGCAAATCGGTCCCGTCACCCGATGAGGACACGATCACGATCGCCGTCGAGGCTGCCAGGAACATGATGAAGCGGTGCGAGGTGAACCCTCAGGACATAGGAGCGTTGTATGTCGGCTCGGAATCTCACCCCTACGCTGTAAAGCCGAGCGGAACCATCGTCGCCGAGGCCATCGAGGCATCTCCTCACCTCACTGTTGCGGACTATGAGTTCGCGTGCAAGGCGGGGACCGCAGCAATTCAGACGTGCATGGGGCTCGTTGGCTCGGGCATGGTGAAGTACGGAGTGGCGATAGGTGCCGACACCTCGCAGGGCGCACCCGGCGACGCTCTGGAGTACTCTGCATCTGCTGGCGGAGCAGCGTTCCTGATCGGCGCGGAGAAGATGATCGCGACAATTGACCGTACATACTCCTATACGACTGATACTCCCGACTTCTGGAGAAGGGAGGGCGAGATGTACCCCCGTCACGGCGGCAGATTCACTGGAGAACCAGCATACTTCTAACACGTTCTGAACGGCGCCAAAGGCCTGATGGAAAGGACAGGCTCCACAGCGAAGGACTACACATACGCTGTATTCCACCAGCCGAACGGCAAGTTCCCCACGAGGGTGGCCAAGCAGCTCGGGTTCACGGACCCGCAGGTCAAGACTGGCTTGCTCGCACCGTTCATTGGGAACACGTATTCCGGCGCGGTCCCGCTGGGACTCGCAGCAATCCTCGATGAAGCAAAAGCGGGAGACAGGATCTTCGCGGTCGCGTACGGCTCGGGAGCGGGTTCTGATGCATTCGACATTCATGTCACGGATGAGATCGAGAAGTATGCGAGACACAAGGCTCCCACGATCAAGGAGCTCAACACGAACCTGAAGTTCCTCGACTATGCGATTTATGCGAAGTTCAGAGGCAAGATCATCCTGGGGAGTGAGTGACGATGAGACGCGTGGCGATAATTGGCGTTGGCGACACGGAGTTCGGTGAGCTGTGGGACTACTCTTTCAGGGAGATCGGCATCCAGGCAGGGCTCGCCGCAGTCGCGGACGCGAACATCACTGCCGACAAGATAGATGCGCTATATGTGGGCAACATGTCTGCTGGCAGGTTCATTGAGCAGGAGCACATCGGCGCCTTGATAGCAGACTACGCAGGCCTTGCGCGAGATCACGTCCCGGCCACTAGGGTCGAGGCCGCGGGCGCCTCCGGTGGCTTGGCCCTGAGACAGGGATTCCTTGCGGTCGCATCCGGCCTTCATGACATCGTGGTGGTCGGAGGCGCCGAGAAGATGACCGACGTCAGTGACGTTGAGTCCGCGATGATTCAATCATCGGCTGCGGACCAGGAGTGGGAGACCGTCCTGGGAGCTACCTTCCCAGCTTTGCACGCTCTGATCGCCCACAGGCACATGCACCAGCACGGGACTACGAGAGAGCAGCTGGCCGATGTCGCCGTGAAGAACCACAAGAATGGGTCTCTCAACCCGAAAGCCCAGTTCCAGAGGGAGATCACCAGAGAGGCTGTCATGTCTTCTCCGCTCGTCTCCTCGCCGCTCAGGGTGTTTGACTGCGCCCCGAGCTCGGACGGGGCAGCAGCGGTCGTCTTGTGCCCGTTGGACGCGGCAAAGAAGTACACAGAGATGCCGATAGAGATAATCGGCACCGGACAGGCAAGCGACTCCCTATCCTTGCATGACAGAAAGGACATATGCACGATGGAGGCGACGAAGGTCGCCGCCAGGCGAGCGTTCGAGATGGCGAACTTGACTCAGAAAGATGTCGATGTCGCGGAGGTGCACGACAACTTCACAATAAGCGAGATCCTGGCCATCGAAGACCTCGGATTCTTCAAGAAGGGCGAGGGCGGTAGGGCTACGGAAGCGGGCCTGACCTCCTTGACTGGTGAGGTCGCTGTGAACTCATCCGGAGGCCTCAAGGCTCGAGGAGACCCGATTGGGGCGACCGGTTTGGCCCAAGCGGTCGAGATAGTCGCTCAGCTGAGGGGAAAGGCGGACAAGAGACAGGTCAAGGACGCCACGGTCGGGCTCACTCACAATGTTGGTGGAACCGGTGCGACGGTCGTCGTCCACCTGTTCAGGAGGGGTTGAGATGGCCACGGCACCGAGATTCTGGAGAGAGAACCCGAGCAGATACAATCTGGTTGGCATAAAATGCAACAGCTGCGGTCGTCATTTCTTCCCCCCGAGAGCCATATGTCCGGTCTGCCACAGAAAGAGCGTGGGCAAAATCGAGAAGATCAGGCTCAAGGGCGAGGGCAAGATATTCTCGTTCACAGAGGTCCAGGAAGGGCTTGAGGAACTCTCGATGCAGAAGCCTTACGTCGTGGCCATGGTCGAGATGGAGGAAGGCGTCAGGGTGACCGGCCAGGTGATCGACTGCGAGGCGTGTGACCTCAGGATCGGCACTCCCGTCCGGGCGACGTTGAGGAAGCTCAGCGATGAGGGGCCTTCCGGCGTCATACACTACGGGTACAAGTTCGTTCCAGTCAAAGAGAAGGCCCCATGAGGGATTCCACTAGTTTGAGATATCGCTAGTATCATACGCGTGTTGGATGATGGCGGTCATGCCATGACAGACAAAAAGCCCACAGGACATGTTGGAATCGACGGCAATAGCCTGACCATCGAACAGGTCACCCGCGTTGCTCGAGAGATGGTCAGAGTCGATTTGACGACAGGCGCTAAGAACCGAATGCTGGCTTCTCGCAGAGCGCTCGAGAAGCTGGTCGAGGATGGCCGGACGATCTATGCCGTCAACACCGGGGTCGGGGAGCTTGTCGATGTGAAAATCCCGCGCGAGGAGCTCGAGAACCTTCAGGTCAACCTGCTTAGAAGCCACGCGTGTGGAGTCGGCGACCCATATCCTACCGAGGTTGTTAGAGCGATGATGCTCCTGAGGGCAAACGCTCTTGCCAAAGGGTACTCGGGGGTGAGGCCGGATCTCGTGGATATGCTCGTCGACATGCTCAACAAGAGAGTCCATCCAAGCGTGCCTCACCAGGGATCCGTCGGAGCAAGCGGCGATCTCGTCATGCTAGCGCATCTTGGCCTTGCGATGATCGGAGAGGGGGAAGCGGAGGCAGGCCATGGATATGAACCCGGAGTCCGCGCACTGAAACGGAAGAAGCTCTCTCCGCTGTCCCTGGAGCCAAAAGAAGCGATCTCGTTGATCAACGGAACGCAGGCGATGGGAGCGGTCGGAGTCCTTGCCGTGAAGGACGCTGCCGTCCTTGCGGACAACGCTCAGCTGGCCGCGGCGATGTCTTTGGAGGCGTTGAAGGGGACATCATCGGCTTTCGACATCAGGATCTCCCAGGTTAGACCCCACAAGGGTCAGCTGCGCATATCCAGGAACATGCTCTCGCTGCTGCAAGGGAGCGAGATAATGGTCTCGCACCATGACTGTCCCAAGGTCCAGGACGCCTACTCCCTAAGATGTATCCCGCAAGTCATCGGCGCGAGCTTGGACGCGATTTGGTATGCAGAGGATGTCCTGGAGGTCGAGATGAACTCCGCGACCGACAATCCTCTGTTCTTTCCCGAGGACCGATTTGTCGTTTCCGGGGGCAACTTCCACGGACAGCCAGTGGCACTGGCCATGGACTTTCTGGGTCTGGCGGTTCACGAGCTCGGGAGCTTCTCGGAGAGGCGGACCGCACGCATGGTGGACGAGAAGTTGAGCGGGCTGCCCCCGTTCTTGACGAGGCATGGTGGAGTCTGTTCAGGACTCATGGTCCCTCAGTATGTCGCGGCCTCCCTCGTCTCCGAGAACAAGGTCTTGGTGCATCCGGCCTCCGCCGATTCGATTCCCACAAGCGCCAACCAGGAGGATCACAACAGCATGGGCACGTTCGCGGCTTGGAAAGCGCGGCAGATCGTCGAGAACTCCCGACGGGTCATCGCCATCGAGTTGATCGCGGCGGCCCAAGGACTCGATTTCATCCACCTTAGCTCGAGCCATGCGGTCGAGAATGTCAAGGCCGTCCTTCGAAAGGAGGTCCCGCCTCTGGAGGAGGACAGATCTCTTGCCGGTGAGATCGAGAAGGTCGCTCGGATGATATCGACGGGGATATTCGTCAGTGCCGCGGAGAGCGCCTGCGATTTCCAGCGGACTTGATAGGAATAGTTTGAATTGTGGTGTCGCCCTTAAGGGAAAAGTCCGGAGGTATCTTGTTGGAGGGTCTCGCTGAAACGACAATCGACTATATGCTCAAGCTGGGTGCGGAATTCGCGGATCTCAGGCTTGAGGCGTCCACGGGCACGAACATCGTGATAATGGATGGCAAGACGAAGACACTGACCGCGCAGCAGGAATCTGGTTGCGGAATCAGGGCTTTCGCCGGAGGGGCTTGGGGATTCTCATCCACGAGCTCGCCCACAGTCGCGTCTTTGAAGGCAGCTGCTTCTTCGGCGGTGAAGATGGCGAAAGTCGCCAAGGCAAGGGCGAAGCATTCTTTCAAGATCATTGGCGCGCCCGCAGTGAGGAAATCAGAGGAATACAAGTGCAGGCGGAAGCCGACAGACGTGCCGATCGAGGAGAAACTGGTGTTCGCGCTGCAACAGGACAAGTCCATGCGCGTGCTCGATCCCAGAATTACGAGCACGAATTCCCGCTACGACGACCTAGAGGTGGACCGGATAGTGGCGAATTCGTTCGGGACGCTGGCCAGGACCAGAGAGAGATGGGTCCTTGCCGCTTGCTCCGCATATGCGAGATCCGAGGGCGTTCTCCAGAGAGGGCACGCTTCCGTTGGAAGCGTGGGCGGCTATGAATTGACGAGCACTGAAGGCGCAGTTCAATTGGGAGCGGAGGCAGCGGCCCAGGCACTAAGGCTCCTCGATTCCAAACCCGTCCCCGCTGGCAAATTCACGTGCATACTGGACAGCAAGATGACGGGCATGATGGCTCATGAGGCGTTCGGACATGCATGTGAGGCGGACGCGATCCTCGCAGGCGCGTCAGTCCTTGAGGGACGTCTCGGGAAGAAGGTCGCAGACGAGGGCATCACCCTCGTTGACGACCCCACGATAAAGAACAAGTTCGGATACTTCTCATTGGACTGGGAAGGCGTGAAAGCGAAGAAGCACGTCCTGATAGAGCGGGGCATCCTGAAGGAGTTCCTGCACAACCTCGAGTCAAGCAGTCGCATGGGCGTGAAGCCCAATGGATCCAGCAGGTCCCAGGGATACAACAGTCCCCCGATCATAAGAATGAGCAACACCTACATCGGACCGGGCGATTGGGGGAAGGATGAACTCATCGAGGAGCTGAAGCATGGCCTTCTGATTCAAGGCAGCCAGTACGGGTACGTGGAACCTGCCAAAGGGCAGTTCATGTTCAAGTGCGATGAGGCCTACGAGGTCAAGAACGGTGAGGTCAAACAGAGGCACAGGGACGCTTCCCTCTCAGGCGTGATCCTCGAAGTCTTGAACAATGTGCAGGGCATAGGCAAGGACTTCCATCTGGGCGACCCGGGCTATTGCGGCAAGAACGGACAGTCCGCAAGGACGACTGACGGCGGTCCACACATATGCGTGGCCGATATGGTTGTCGGAGGCCTCGCTTGAGGGTGATACCATGACAGATATGATCCAGCTTGCAGAAAGAACCGTGAAATATGCGATGAAGTGCGGGGCTTCTTGCTGTGATGTCCTCGTCACTGAGTCGCGCTACTCCTCGGCCGAGATCGAGAAAGGATCCATGAAGCAGGCCAACAGCGTCCTCGACCCAGGTGTGGCCATCAGAGCGTTCAAGAACGGATGTTCAGGATTCTCGTCATGCACGGGTCACGATTCCCACGCAATCAAGACAGCTGCGGAACTGGCGGTCTCTCTTGCGAAGTCCGGAACTCCTGACCCAGATTTCAATGATCTTCCGGGGTCAGCCCGCCCGTCCAGGGTCGGCGGCCTGTGCGATAAGCGGATCGCAGGGCTCCAGCCAGCCGACATCGTCGCCATGGCCATCGAGCTTTCGGACATTGCGGGAGACGACAAGAGGATCACATCTGTCAATGCGAGTGTGAGCGTTGGCGAGACTGGGCTGGCGCTCGCCAACAGCAACGGGTTCAGCTCCTCGCAGAAACTGTCCTTCTGCGAAATGGGTGCCGAGTCGGTGGCGAGGTCGGGCGCTGCAATGTTCTCCGGCTTCGACGCCGGTTCGAGCCGCAAGCTCGAGAAGCCGATGATCGCGGAGGTCGGCCGGAACTCAATGGAGCATGCGGTCCTTGGTCTGCGTCAGACCAAGATCCAGACCGGGGACTATCCTGTCGTCATCGATCCGCTGGCCGCCGGATTCGTCTTGTCAATGGCCATCGGGGGAGGCGTGAACGCTGAGAGCATTCAGCGCAAGAGGAGCTACCTCGTTGGCAAACTGGGCGCGAAGCTAGGACCGCCATCTCTCACCATTCACGATGATCCTCGGATCGAGTGGGCGACTGGCAGCTATTCATTCGATGGAGAGGGTACGCCCTCGAGACTCACACCAATAATCGAAAAGGGAGTTCTGAAATCATACTTGTATGATAGCTACACTGCAGGGAAGGATTCAGTACCAAGCACCGGGAGCTCCTCTCGCGGAGGGGCGATATGGAGTTTCAGAAGTCCTCCGTCGATATCGAGCTCCAACCTAGTCGTCAAGAAGGGCGATTCGTCACTCGCAGAGATGATCGAAGAAACGCGGAAAGGAGTCTACCTAAGGCTCACATACGACTATCCCAACTTGGCCACGGGGGAGTTCTCAGGCCTGATGATGGAAAGCTACACGATCAGGCACGGGGAGCTCGGGCCGTCCATTCGCCAGGCGACCATGGGGATTTGCCTCCTCGACCTGCTGAAGCGTCTTGATATGATCGGGAAGGAATCGCGAGACGCGTTCGGGGTGAGGACTCCGGCATTGCGTATCTCGAGTGCCAAGATTGGCGGGTCAAGCTAGAACTCGTACTTCTGACCGCATATAGAGCACTGATTCGTCCTCTTCGCGCAGGACAGGTGCAACTGACCTCCGCATCTGCACATGACTATGTCGAATCCGGTCTTGATCCTCCCCTGGCAGGAGATACATCGAGCGCTGTCCGCGGCCCTTCCCAGTTTGAATGGCGGTCCAGCGGAAAAGACGTTTACGACATCTTCTATCTCAGAAGTCTGCATTCTGCCGTCCAGTTGCCTCTTGCTCGTGATGCGTATCTTGACAGGGACGCTCCCGCTTCGCTTCGGGACGAGGTTGACAATCATGGTGGCCTCCGCATTGGGCTTCAGCGACGCTACCCCCTCTGCGGTCATCACATCGAAATCACCCTGGACATCGAGCGTGACGTCCTTTGCCAGCGCTCTCCCAGTGTTCTTGAGTGTCACAGTCAGCTCGCTCTTGGCACCCTCTTGGAGTCCGATGCCGGAGACCGAGCCGGATATGTCTGGGGAATAGGCTTCCATGAGCTCCTTGGCCGTGTCGAGAGCCTCTGCCACAAGCTCGATGGCGGAGTCGTAGTCCTTGTCCTTCTCTATCTCGGCCATCGCGATCAGTCTCTCAGGCTCTCTCTTGGACAGGCCATACTTTCCGAGGTTCTCCATTGCGCTCTCCGCTGCTATGGAGATATCGGTGTATTTCTTGTGGACATCTTCGAGACTGCTGATCTTCTGGTCGGCTTCCATCAGCGTCTGGAACGCTTTTGCTATATCTCCTTGCGTTTCAGCTGCCCGCGCAACACCCAGCATTTCCTCTATTGGCTTGACCGAGGCTCCGAATCGTCTGAGGACCTCTATCTTGCCCTGCACCTCTTCGACGAGTTTCGACAACTTCTTCGAGATGAGTTGCAGGCAACTTTCCCTGCATGCCATCGCCTGCTGATGCGAATAGTCCCAGAGCTTCTCCTGGTAAGATGTTTTGGCAACCTCAAGGAGATCCTCGCATGGTTTTGAGTTGATCCCCATCGACTTCGCCTTTGCAATCATCTGGCGGTTCTGATCCATGACGTCCTTGAGCGAATTCTCGAAGAGCGATGCCTCCATCGCAGCTGCTCTCCTCACAGCGTCTCTGGATTTTGCGAATTCATTTGATGAAAGGAATTCCTGTGCCATGTCAAGGATATCATCGCATTCGGAAGTGTTGATGCCTATCTTCTTCAGTCTGTCGATCCGCTCCCTCGCCGCGCTCAGCTCGATTCTCGAGCCGTCGAGGTTCTCCGCAACAAGGTGGAGTTCGTCCCCACTTTCTATGGCCGCAGTCATGGCGTCTACGTACTTCCCTTGTTTCAACAGCGATTCCGCCTTCTCCACAAGGTTGCTCACTTGCTCGCTCCTTGTCCCCTCAGCCGTCGACTCATCCATCTTCCTTCTTGCTAGTTCCACGGCTCGGGTGCTGATGTCCTTCTGGAGCTCGGCTCTTTCCATTTCGATTTCGCATTTCATGGCGAGCTTGAGCGCATCCTGGTACCTTCCTTCCTTGAACGACTTGATGCCGTCGGCAACACAGCTTTCTGCCGCTCCCAGATGCATGCCCTCGGAAGCGGACTTCTCGAGTTTGTTACTGAACTTCTCGAGGGTTTCCCAGATGCGGGTCTTCGAGACCTCGGATGACGTCTCGGAGGACTTCCTCGCCAGCTCGAGCGCGATTGCGTATTGACGCCTCGTCAGCGCTTCGATGGCTTGCTCCAGAAGCTCCCTAGCCTTTTCGACATCTATGTCTAGGGTCTCTGCATCCTTGAGGTTGTTTCTTGCGACTCGTATCTCGAGGGCGGCATGCGAGCTGAGATTCTTGACTTGATTGATGTCCTCCCTCGCGGAGCCGATGCATCGCAGCGCCTCCACGTAGTCTCCGGCCTTGGCGAGTACTGCAGCCTTCTCCGAGAGCTTCTCAGGTCCGAGCGTGTCTACGCCGACATTTCTGGCATCTGTGAGAAGTCTCTGGAGATTCCTGATCATCTCCGTGATGTTCGAGGCTATGATCGCCTTTGCGTCTTGGTCGCACTGCTTCGCGAGTGCAAGCGCCTCGTCGTAACTTTTGGACTTCATCATGTCCTTGGCTCTGCCAAGGAGTTTGACAACGGGCTCCACGTCCATTCCGTGGGTCTGTGCGAGATCGATGTTCTCTTTCGAGCTCAATATGAACTTGGCCGCCAGGTACATCCCGAGGCTCTTCTCGGTCTCAGCCGTAACCTCATCTAGGAGCCGTTCCGCCTCATCCAGCTGGCCGATGGAGAAAGCGTTTCTCGCAGTGTCCAGCTTGCCAACCATGGCAGCGACGTTCGTCTTGGTCCGACCGGCTTCTGAGATGAGCTCCTCGGCCCTGCGAACCTTGCCCTTGACACTGTCATATCTCGTTATCTGGGCTTGAAGCGTGGTTCTTGCGTTTCTGATGATTGAGAATGCTCCGCTGAAGTCCTGTTCCTCTGTCTTCGTCCTTGCTTCCTTCAGCAAATCCTTCGCATCTTCGATATCTATTCCGATGGTCTTCGCTTCTTCCAGGCTGTCCTTGACGGATGAGAACTCCATCTGGATCAGCTTGGTCATCACGTCATCCGAGTTCTGGATGATTTCCCACGCCCTGGCCGTAGCATCCTCGTAGACCTTCTTGGAGAGCGCCTCGTTCGCGCGCGTGAGCAATATCTCGAGGTCGGAGACATCTCCCTCCATAGACTTGACGGAATTGATCTTCGAGGTTGCCGAGGCTATGAGCTTGTCGCACTCGACCTGGCCTATTGTCTCTATACTGAGCGTCACCTGCTTGATTAGGCCCTGCGCTTTCTCGAACTCGAATGATGCGACGTGTTGTCGTGCCTGCGTGATTGCCTCTGAGACTTCCCCGAAACCCCCCCCGCCTGTGTAGCCTCTGACGAACTGATCGATGCTCTGAAGTTTGTCACTCATGACTCTCGTCATTGCGGAATCGGCAGCTTCTTTGCTGGATTTCGCGAAGTCGACGGTCTCCACCATGTTCTCCTTGCCGAGGCTCTCCATAGCTCTCTGTAGGGTTCCCTCGGCCTCGGTCACATCGGCGCCAATCTCCTTGCCAAGCTTGACCACTCTATCAGCGGCGTTGACGGCTTCCATCGCGCGGTCGTAGGTCAACTTCTTCACTTTGTCGATGCCGCGTTCCGTAGCCTCCGCGGTCCTCTCATAGTCTTGACTCTCGAAATGCTTCCTCGCTTCGGCAAGCGTGTTCTTCACTTCTGTTGAGTCGGCGCCCATGTCAGCAGCGAACTTGACTGCCTTGGCCAGCTCGACGACATGGTCCCTCGCCTTGTAGAACATCTCGAGGGCGGTGTCAATCTCCTTCCTGCTCTGCTCCGCATAGCTGATGGCGTCCTCGAACTTGCCCATCTTGAGATTGTCTCTGGATGTGTTAAGAAGCATAATCGCCTTGGTCATGTCAACGCCGACTTTCTTCGCAAGGACGAAGCGGTCACGGGCCTGGGTTATTACCTCCAGGACGGACTCGAATTCCGCCTTGTGAACGCGCTCGTGGGCGGTATTCAGCGCGTGGAGCGCCTCGATGTACTTCTTGTCCTTCAGGGCACTCTGAGCCTGATCCAGGAACTGCTGCGGGACACTAGCGTCCTCCTTGGCGTTCTTCATCTTCTTGATGGTCTCTCTCAGCTCCCTGGCTCTCTCCTGGAATCGCGTCGAAATCGCGCTCTCGCCTTCGGCCTCCGCTTTTCTTGCGTAGGAGAGCGATTCTTTGAAATTCCTCGCCGCGAGGGAGGCGGTTGCCTTCTCTACGTGCCCTTTCACGCGGGACATCTCGACCCCAAGATCCGTCCCGGCTGACATGAGCTCCTCAGTCCGAGAAATGACGGCGTTGATCTGGGACTTCAGATCTTCCCCTGCCCCCTCGAGCACTTCGTTGATCTGGGTCATGCAGGATTCATATTCCTGCGCTTCGAGTGCGGTCTTCGCTCGAGACAGTCCGTCCTCGAAGATGGAAACATTGTCCCCCACCTCCTTGGCTTGCATGACCATCTCCTGAGCCTGGGAGAACAGCTGCGAGAAAGTCTCGTGAAACGTCCTTTCCGCGGCATCGAATGCCTCTCTGGCCAACTTCATCGCGCTTTCGAGGTCATCGTTCAGAGCCCGTTCTTTGCTTCTTTCCAGGAGCTCTCTCGCGCTCTTTGACTCGCTTCCGGAGCCTTGAATGAGCGTTAGAATTGCATCGACCGAGTCCCCTACTTCCCCGATCTTGTGCATGTAGGCCGTTTTCGCCTCATCCTTGGCTTTCCTGACGTGCGCCAAGGCGGCCTGATAGTCCTTGGACGCCATCGAAGCCTCAAAGTCCCGCTGAAGCTTCTCGACAGATGTAAGGTCCACATCGCTTTCTTTGCAGAATTTCAGAAATAGATCGAGAGCGCTATTCTCTTTCTCAGCGAGGCCTCTGTTCTTCTGTGCTTCTTTTGTCTTCTCCTCTAGCTGCTTAGCTAGTTGGAGTTGCTTGAGGTAACTTCCCGCCAAGACGTACCAAGCTCCGCCTGTCGATAGCTCTGAATCCCATTGGCTACTGACAGGATTATAACGAGTTATCATTTTACTGTGCGCATATAAATGTATCGTTATCTGTATCAGAACTGATACGAGGTTCGCAGGAGCGTCATTCCTATGCTAGTTGCCCGAGTCTTCCCAGGGCATCAGCGGTGAGATCCTTCACCCGTCTGTCGTAAAACGCAAGTTTCTCCTTGGCGGACTCAACAAACTTAGAGTCTCGGACGTCCTTGAGGTTGATACGGACGTTCATAGACGCGCCCTTGAATCCAGCTTCGGCCAACAGGACTGCGACACCGACATCTGACGAAGCGCTTCGTGTTCCGAGTTCGGCCACCCCAATCGAAGCCTCAAGGACCTCGGTGCATTTGGCGGCTGTCTTCATC
>JALHSX010000262.1 GCA_022865445.1 Thermoplasmata archaeon
GGACCCCGCTGAGATACCGTGGAAGAAGTTTGGGGCCGAGGTCGTGATCGAATCGACCGGCCTTTTCACGGAGAAGGATAAGGCCGCGAAGCATCTCACTGCAGGAGCAAGGAAAGTCCTGATATCCGCTCCTGGAAAGGATGTTGACATTACACTAGTACTCGGCGTCAACTTCGACATGTACGACAAGGCAAAGCACAATGTGGTTTCGATGGCGTCGTGCACGACCGGCAGCCTGGCACCGCCGGCGAAGATCATCAACGACAAGTTCGGGATCGAGAAGGGAATGATGACGACGATCCACGCATACACTGGGGACCAGAAGCTCATCGACATGCCGCACAAGGATTTCAGACGCGGCAGG
Source organism: Thermoplasmata archaeon (assembly GCA_022865445.1). GTDB lineage: Archaea > Thermoplasmatota > Thermoplasmata > UBA10834 > UBA10834 > COMBO-56-21. The sequence goes on from JALHSX010000262.1 coordinate 365, forward strand.
GCCGCCTCTCTGTCGATCATACCCACATCGACTGGCGCTGCGAAGGCGATCGGAGAGGTCATACCAGCCCTCAAAGGGAAGATGAACGGGTTCGCGCTCAGGGTGCCGACTCCGTGCGGGTCCATAACGGACCTCAGCTTCACGACGAAGCAGGAAGTTACTGCGGAGGAGCTGAACAAGGCGCTGAAGGATGCGGCCGAGGGCAAGATGAAGGGGATCATGGAGTACTGCACTGAGCCCATCGTATCCACAGACATCATCGGCAACCCGCATTCCGCCGTTATCGACTCTCTCTCGACCATGGTCATCGGCGGCAAGGGCAACTTCGCCAAGATACTCTCCTGGTACGACAACGAATGGGGATACTCGAACAGGGTCGTGGAGCTCGCCCAGAAACTGCTGTAGATCGCTGGCCATCCTGGGTTGACATTCGATACAAGCCGCAGTGGAAGGCCTGAATCAACTAGGGCCTGTACCTGCTTATGCTCACGTACTCGACTTCCTTCTCTGAGACTCTTCCCAGAAGTATCTCCTTCTTCACGCCATGGGCAAGGCGAACCGCACGGCTGACTTCAGGCCACATGGTCTTGAATTCCTTGGGGACCGCGTGCACGAGATACCTCGCATGCTGTTTCGCAGGGTCTCCTTCGTACGCCCGGAAGTGCGAGCCGTACTTGAACCCCGTCTTCACGATGAGGCCCTTGCCCTTCATGTCCTTGAATGCGTTGAGACGCAGGTCGAAATCGGGCTGGAAGCTGCGGGCGCGCTTCTTCAGAGCTGCGGAGGTCACTGGACGGTTGGTCTTAGAATCGGTCAGTTTGAAAACACCGATATCCATGAGGAATGCCGCCTCGATGAGCGAGAGCTGAAGGGTCTGCCCAATCATCTTCCCGAAGAAGTGGCCTCCGTGCAGTGCTCCCGCGCCATCTCGGTCGGCGACGAGAACGCGATCGGCCATGAGCAAGCCATCGACGCTAGAACTGAGGTCTATGGCGCCCACCCTTCCTTTGGGAACGACCCGCTTGACATCGTAGTATGTCACGTCGCTTTCCTCGTCGACAACGGCCAGCAGCAGCTTCTTCCGGACATCGGCAGTCCTATCAAGATCCTCCAGTAGCATGGCGAGGTCGAATGTCCGCCGCTCGGAAATGGCCGAGACCCACCACTTGCTGGGCGTCTTGTTCGGGGTGCCGCCGCGAGGAAAAACCCTGAAATCGAGGGGGGGCTGACCCAGCTTCACAACATAGCCCCTTGACCTGAGCTCTCGATAGACCAGGTAACGTATCTCGAAGCCTTCGGAGTTCTTGTGCGCAAGCCTCATCAGGTGGCCTACGTCCCTTTTACCTCCGTCGGATTCGACCTCCAGCCTGCCCGATTCCACGAGGTAGATGGCCTCCATCAAATCCAGTTTCAGAGGACCGCCTGACTGGGGCACTCCATAGTACCCCTTGTTGTGTATCTGGCTCGCTTCGGACTGATCCTGGACGATGACATGCGTTCCGTGGAGTTGTCCGATCATTGGTCCGCCATATTGTGATTGATGGTTATTACACTAGTTCATCGGGCCAACAAACTCGGGCTCGTCAGCCTGGTGTTCCTGCCATCTAGCCAGCTTCCCGAAGAGGGTGGCTAATTAGCCGGGTCTGAATAGCCACCTATATAAACCCCTTCACATACTGGCGGTGCGAGCCGAACCCTAGCGCGCAAACCCTAAAGGAGTCAGAGTGCAGTAGAGGTGACCTGGGACATGATTCTAGAAGACCCTGACGAGGCGAGGGCATGGGGAGTGCTCTTCGCGCTGTCCTTGAGGGGGGACGGGACGATCTCAGGACGTGTCACGCTAAACAAGACACTCGCATTGCTCCAGCGGGATGGCTTCCCCATCGAAAACAAATTCATCACCAAGGACAGGGGGCCGTATGACAGGCTTATCCATCTGGACGCCGAAGATCTCGAGAAACAGAAGTTGCTGGAGATCAATGAGAAGACCACGAAACGCGAACGACCGACTACAATCTACCACCTTAGGGACGAAGGTCTAGGAGAGGTGCACAGACGGTATTCAGCTCGGATTGAAAGCATGCCATATCAGAGAATCTTCAGAGCTCATCTTGAGGAGATTAAAAGAAGATTCTCAGAGTACACGACTCCGGAAATTGTGGACAAGGTCCACCATGAATTGCTCATGGACATCGATGAGGATGATGCACACAGAGAAATGGACGACCTGGTCACTGACCTTATGGTAGCCCAAGATGAAGCGGAGACTGATCGCAACCGGACTTGCTTCATTTGTCTGAATCTTCTAGGAAGCCTCGACTTCGCGGTGACATCTCTATCGCAAGCAGTCAAGAGGACTCACAACACCAATTCATCCAGCAAGAATCTCATCTACTTCAACGCAAAGGAGTCGCTCTACTGGGCTCAGAAGCTGATGCGCCACGAGCACGTGCGATACAGCAGACCCGGCGAGGGCCCCCTTGCAGGATTTAGAGAGCAACTCGGGTACAGGTTGTTCTGCACCGAGGGACTCTCTGGCCGATACGAGATAGTGAAGCCGATAAGGGACGAACTCAGCCTGAAGCAGTACATCGAGACCGTTCCGATATAGGAGGGAATGCGTGCAAAGGCCGTCAACGGTCGCTTTCGACGCGAACGTATGTCTAACACATGCCATGAATCTCGGCAAGCATTTCAAAGTCCAAGTCTGTGATTATGACTGCAGGCCCGCTCAGCGCTTTGTGTTCGGATGCCAAAAGGATGGAGTGAGAATTGGGACCTATCAGAAGACCAAACAACATTCTTACGACAATCTCGCGGAGCGGGTTGATGAGGTGGCTCATGATTGCCACATCCCGGCACGGTACGCCATGAGTGCGTTATTTACCATCGCCGAGAAGAATCTAGATGACCTCTTCCTGAAGTTAAATGATCTTTCTAGACCAATGGACGGCGTCAGAGATCACAAATGCCAGAGCGTTCTTCGATGCACATGGAAGGCAACTAGGAACGCCTAATCATCCCAAGGATAAGATACCAGAGGTACACGATCTCGAGTTCCTGGTGAGCTCACACAACCTCGGCCCAGGCAAGACCCATATCGCCTCGAACGACTCGCACTTCACTGAGAACGCCCAAGCAATCGAGACATCCTACAACGTTGCCATCGTTCCGATGATTCAGTTCGATGGCGTGTGTAATCTCCTCGGATGGCCCTGACGAGCTTACTAACCGAAGACAAGAAGGCTTCAGTTGAAGCACTTGACGTTGCTCAGCCCTTCTGCGATGCCGTGTTGGAGCTTGCACAGAGCTACCGCAAGCAGTGAGATATAGACCATCAGAACGTGCCTCTCCGCCCTCTCAATACCTCTGGCATCCATGAACTTCTCGAGGAGCATCTGCTGCTTCATGTGACCATGAAAAGCTTCGATGGCCGCCCTCCGATTGTATTTCTGCTTGGTCGAGTCTCTGCGGTCGCGCCAGTCTCTTACATAGATATTCCAGAAGTATGCGCCGACTTCCTCGCGATACCCCTTATTCATCAGGAATTCCGGCATCTTCTCGAATGGCGCATTTGGATCATACCCTTCGTGCTTCCACAACGTCTTGTACAACCTGGTTATCGCGGCGATTGAGCCCATCTTGTTCTCTTTGGCATCGGACTTGAAATTGAAATGAGCCTTCCCCTTGCAGTTCGTCGCTACAAAGGCGAGATTGTCGTACGATGCGTAGGCTCCGTCGGCCCAGACTTCTTTCGGGTCCATCTCGAGCACGTGCAGCTTGTCCAAGAGACTAGGAAGATGCGGAGCGTCTCCATCAGTGATCTTGGTGAATTCGAGGGCGATGGGCAGCTGGAAATCCAGATCGTAGACTCCGTGAATCTTGTAGCCCTTTCTCCTGTAGTACGGGTTGAAGCTCGTGTCGGGGTCATTCTTCTTGCCCTCGATTGGAGTGGAATCGATAGCGACATTCGTCCCGAGAGTCAATCCCATCCGCTTGAGATCAGTCCGAATCTGCATAATGAGTATGTCGAAGACCTCTCTCATGCCGTCAACGCCGAGGCGCCGCTCGAAGTGGCTGAATGTGCAGTGGTTGGGGATAGTCCTCCTTCCGTTGGGATTCGTGAAACCAAGCATCTTCGCCTCGTCAGGATGCCCCTGAAAGTATCTCTCGAGGTCGGTGTGCCATCTCATTCCGAACAGGCGCCTCATAATCAGGGCCTTCAGCATTGCCTGAGGATCGTGGCGGTAGTGGCGGTCGTTGTCGACGTACTTCTTTGCGAATACGGGCAACACGGGGCTCAGATCCAGATAGGAAAGGAATTGAGCGGCCTTCATCGGGAAGGCGTCTGAAGGATTCACAAACTCGTGACTGGGTACCATAGACATTGAGAAGTTCGGCTGCACCAGAGCCATTTCCATTGGTTGCGTGACAACTTCATCGTCCAAATCATCAGATGATCCATTAGTGATTACTGGCCTGAATACACCAGAGTCATCAGTCGCATACTCGAACGCGGCACGGAAAACGCTAATACCGCTCTCTACTATTGGTGTCCTTGGGGTTGGCATCTTATCCATGTCGACCTTCCGGCTCCGGGGATGTTCGCGCATTCCCGGGGCCTCAAGTCTGTTGGTTGGCCTTTGACCTATTCTTGTTTGTTTAGGCCATCCAGCAGTACCTCTTTCCAGGTCCTCCCGCCCTTCTTCTTGAGGGCGTTCTGATATTCCTTTTCGTCCAAGGCTATGTTTATCGTTCTTACCGTCATATCCTACTAACCTACTTGGTAGGTATGTGTCTTCCGCCTTATATACTTTCCCTCGATGTCCGAGGTCTATCGCTGAAGGGAGTTCACATCGATTATTAGGGCGCCCCATCGCCGACCCAAACGTCGACCTAGGACGATCCCTTGACTTGCGGAAATACACCGTATTCACCATCATCATCTCGGGGAACAGCAATAGCCCGTCGAAAGTATGTTATAGCAATTACGATATATGAATTATGATATAAGAGGGGTGACTGACGAATAATGATGTGCATTAGATGTGGCTTACAAAAGAGCGGTGCTGACCAGTTCTTTGTCTGCGACGACTGCCAGGAATTTGGCCCACTAGTCAAATCAGTCTACAGCCAGGCACACGAGACCTTTGACAGGGAGGACGATCTCGATCCCACCGACAAGGACAAGGAAATCTTGAGATTGTTAGCTGACACCTCCTTCCTGAACACCAACAATCCTCAGACAGCCATCTATTACAGTCTCAGCATGTTCTTTCTTCAACGCGCCTCCGCCGGACACACAAACATTACGGAGAGTGAGCTCAACAGGGCTGTCTCGACGATTCGAAGTTGGACGGACGCATTCCAGGTCTTTGAGAAGCTAGGGTTAGTTAAAGTCACCACGTCAAAATTCGAAAGGAATATCAAACTCACCCCTAAAATGGTGAAACTCGCAGATCAATTTGGTCTGGATGGAGGTCGCAGCCAAGAGGTTGTAATACGCAGGGCCCACACTTATGCAGGTTATGCTCTCATGTTCATTCTGAACGAGTTGGCCAAGGTCGATTCAGTGGAGGAAAGGAATTCTCTCCCTTATGGGAAGAGTCCCCGGACGCTGTGGACTTCGTTGATGTTCTTGTGGGGGGCTGCGAACTCAGGAAGCAAGAAGTTCACTGAGGATGACTTTGCGAGATTCCTATCTGCAAGGAGAATACCATCGCGAGCCAGAGGGAACATTTTTTCGCGACTTCAAGCGTTCGACGGAAGATCAACGCAAACGCTAATAAAAGACGTAGAGGTTTCTGGAAATCAAAGAGTCTTCCAATTGGAGGACTATGTTCTGAGGGAAATGAACAGAATCAGGGAGAGAACTAGATCCCGAGAGAGGTAGATACAGTGATGGGCTCACACGATAGCCAGATAGCACCCCTAATCGATGGAGAGACTGTCCCTGAAATCGATTTGGTTCCAAACTTGAGGCCCATCGAGAGCCTCATTACTGCTACTTGCGAGTATTTCTTCAAAGGGAAGATGAGCTCACCTCGTTTTCCGTTCAAAGGATTCATTCTAACCGGGCCGCCTGGAACTGGCAAAACGGAAATCGTCAAACAATGCGTGAGAAAGCTGGATAGAAGAGTCAGAAATGTTTGCTATGTCCTCGTTGATGGATCATCAATTGCCTCACCAAGATGGGGGGATGCCGAGAAGTCACTGAAATCGGTTTTTTCAGATTCGAGAGATAATGCGATCAGCAGAGACAAGAAGATAGTGATTCTCTTTGACGACATCGAAAGCCTGATGCTTGCTAGAGGAGCAGACCTAGCAAAGGAATGGCATTATTCAATAAACTCTGTTCTATTCCACGAAATCGATGATTTGGACCCGAACAAGGTAATAGTCGCCGCGACAACAAATAGGTTTGATTTGGTTGATGAGGCTCTTGCGTCGAGACTCTACAGAATTGAGACTCCTGCCGTCAGCTTGCAGGA
>JALHSX010000263.1 GCA_022865445.1 Thermoplasmata archaeon
CCCGACTTCAGCAAGGGGGCTTCTGACTTTCATCTCTTCTTTTGCCTTCGTGCCTGGACGATAGTCCTCCCTGTCGTCTGCGTTAGAGCCATCTAGGACCTCTCTCAGTCCACGCTCGTCTGCAATTCTCCTGATGTGCGTGAGATCATCTCGCTTGCACAGGTAGCATCGGTCTGGCGGATTGGTGATGAACGTACTGTCGTCGAGAGGGTCCACTCTGACGACAACATGTTCGACGCCGACACTCTTGGCCACGCCTTTCGCTTTCGCAAGTTCGGAAGCCGGGTACATTGGAGAGTCAATCGTCACCGCGACGGTCTTGTTCCCAAGCTCATCCTTGGCGATTCGGGCGACGAGCGTCGAATCTGCGCCGCCCGAAAAGGCCACTGCTGCTGAGCCGAACGAACGCACGAGATCCCTCAGATGCGAGAGTTTGCGGTCCAGAGTCTTCATGCTGACCGGAGCAATGGTTGGGGCTTATTTCAAGCTTAGTAGGCTGGAACGGCATCGGCCGAAGCGGCTTCCGCGACGGCCGTCGGATCTCGCCCTTCCTTGAGACGGTCTCGCCAATCCACGAACCGGCCCTTCCGCCAGAGATAGAAATATATAGCGACTAAGCGCGTTGGAATAGCCCCGGCCGAGCTCTGGAGGAAACAATGGCTGAGGAGAACACAGTATACATCGGGAAGAAGCCCACAATGAACTACGTCCTCGCCGTGGTGTCGCAGGTCAATGCCGGCAGCGACAACGTGTGCATCAAAGCGAGAGGACGCGCCATAAGCAGGGCTGTGGACGTTGCGGAGATCGTGCGGAACAGGTTCGTGCAGGGACTGGCGTACAAGGACGTCAAGATTGCGACAGAGCACCTGCCCGGCCAGGACGGCGGAATCGCAAACGTCTCGTCGATCGAGATCTACCTGGAAAAGTAGACAGCACGGGAACATCGCAGATCAGTCCGAGCTCAGGCATATCCAGGGACATCCTTGCAACCGCATATCCGGCGGAACTTGTGGCATTTTCCTATGCAAGAGATTTATCATCGACTATCCCCATCGACCATGCACTCGGTCTTGGTGAACGGATGATACTCGTGAAGCTAGGCGGAAGCGTGATCACCGACAAGTCGAAGCTCAGGACTTTCAGGAGCTCTTCTTGTTCGAGGCTGGCAAGGGAGCTGAGGCCTGCTCGCAGCGGGCTCACACTCGTGCACGGAGCGGGTTCTTACGGCCACATCGAGGCAAAGAAGCACGGTCTGCAGAACGGGCTCAAGACGAATGCTCAGCTGAGACATGTGGCAAGTGTTCAGAGGGACGTCAGGGAGCTTAACCTTCGGGTTCTGGAAGCCTTGATTGACAACGATGTCAGAGCGGTCTCGATTCCGCCTGCCGCATCTGCGAAGTTCGACGGCGGAGAGATCAAGTCGTTTGAGTCGGATCCATTCCAGGTGATGCTCGATCTCGGTTTTTCGCCAGTAACATTCGGAGATGTCGTTCCTGACGAATCGATGGGGTTCTCGATCTGCTCAGGCGACCTGATGATGGAAGCCCTCGCGAGGGCTTTCGAGCCGAAGATCGTCGTGTTCTGCGCCGATGTTGACGGAGTCTTTGACTGCGATCCGAAGCGAAACGCGGGTGCGAGACTCATCATTGAATTCGACAGATCGTCACTGAGGAACCTCAAGCGGACCGAGTCCGCACATGCAGACGTCACTGGCAGCATCTACGGCAAGCTGGAGCGCATGCTGGCCATCGCCCGGCACTGCGAAAAGTGTATGATAGTGAACGGCAATGTGCCAGGAAGGCTGCAGAAGGCCGTGTCGGGAAAGGA
>JALHSX010000264.1 GCA_022865445.1 Thermoplasmata archaeon
GTCGATGAGCTCTCCGAGATTGCTCCCGAAGAAGGAGCTCGAGAGGATCAAGGAATACACCAAGCTTCACCCTATGAGTCTCGCACTCGTGAGGACAGAGGTAGCTCCGACCGAGCTCGACCCGCTCCTGAAGTCGATTGCGAAGACGTGCGGCCTTTCGGTGCAGCGGATGATATCCTCGCCGACCTCTGATTTCGGCATCGCGGAATTAAATTCGAAGGAGAGAATGTTAGTGGTCCTGTTCTTCGGCGGTGAGCGTACTGAACTTCTCAGCGTGTCGGAGACCGACGATGCGGTCGTCAGGGACCTGGAGGACAGCATACACTCCTCGAACTTCCTGTCCGAAGTCATACGGATGGGACTCTGACACCCCTGCCGAGCCTTCGGCTGGTAGGTACACGGCCCAATGTCGCCGGGAAATGCTCTTATAGGGGGCGCAGGTAAGGATAGTTTGGTGTCTTAGGCCGGTGGCTCAACTTTCCTCCTAAGCAAGAAACGATTTTAACAATCCCCACCGCACCGGCCTCCCAGACACCTTCTTTCTCCCTCTGCCTATTGGACACTGATTTGCGAGCTCTACGAACAATCATGTGTTGTTTTTATTACCCGCCGCACTAATCCTATCATAGGTGTGGGATGACAATAGAATCTGATGTTCTCAAGAGCATCCGTCCGACCGCGGCTCAGGACAAGAGAGTGATGGACGTCGTCGAAGAGCTCGCAGAAATGGCCGTCGCCGAGGCGAAGAAGCTCAAGGTTCACATCGAACCGATGCTCGTCGGATCCGTCGCGAAGGGCACCCACCTGAAAGATCCCGATATCGACCTCTTCATGCTATTCTCCGAGAGCACGCCCATGGAGCAGCTTAAGGAGGCTGGGCTCGCGATCGGCCGTAAGGTCCTTGGCGGCAGGGAGCACTATGCGCAGCATCCGTACGTCCGAGGGACCTACAAGGGCTTCCAGGTGGATCTGGTCCCGTGCTTCAGGATACGTGACACGCGCGCGAAGATTAGCGCTGTCGATCGCACCCCGTTCCACACGGAATTCGTCAAGAAGAACCTCAAGAAGGGCATGGCCGATGAGGTCCGGCTGCTCAAGAGGTTCATGAAGGGCATCGAGAGCTACGGCGCTGAGGCGAAGGTCCAGGGGTTCTCCGGATACCTGTGCGAGCTCCTGGTCATGCGTTTCGGAAGCTTCAGGGCGGTCCTCGGGTCGGGCAAGAACTGGAAGGTCGGAGATGCCATGGAACTGCCCGGTTTTCCGGGGAATGAATTCCCAGAGCCGCTCACGTTCATCGATCCTGTCGATTCGAAAAGGAATGTCGCCTCGGCAGTATCCCCTGAGACGATGCTCCGGTTCATATTGGCCAGCAGGGAGTACCTCGCGGATCCATCTGTCAAGTTCTTCTTCCCTGCTGAGAGGGTCGCCTGGGACTCGGGAAGGGTCAAGAGGGTCGCGGGTAAGAGTGTCCAGAACCTTCTGTCTGTCACATTCCCCAAGCTGGACCTCATCGATGATGTCGTGTATCCGCAGCTGAGGAAGTCCCTCGCCGCCATCACGGCATTGCTCGAGAGGGCAGAATTCGAAGTCGAGAAGACCTCGATCCATGTCGACGAGGTCACACATCTCCTGATCGAGCTCGTCTCGATGTCGCTCCCGAAATCGCGGAAGCACAGAGGCCCGCCAGTGAACTCGGAGACCGTGAACGAGTTCCTAGCGAAGTGGAACACGCTTGGCATTTCCGCGCCGTACATCGAGTCCGGAAGATGGTATGTCATGACCGAGCGGGAGTACGAGCGCGCGGACGCCCTCGTGAAGGCGAAGCTCGAGGCGATACCCCTCGGCAAGGATGTCATGAAGCAGAAGTCGTTCGAGGTGGAGAGCGCAGACGCGTTGCTGACAAACAAGCATTTGGCCGCCTTGACGCATCACTTCGACGACAGGATGCCTTGGCAGAGATAGTCACTCGGCCTTGGCTACGGCTCCACGGGAAGGGCGGATGCAGGGTTGAAGAGCACGCTGTTGCCTGCCGCGTCCCTTGCGCTTATGAAGAACATCAAGTCGTCGGGGGCGCTCAGAGTGTCCCCAGTCACCTGGTACCCGTACCTGAGCTTCCCCTCGAAAGTCATTGCTTGGTAGCCGCTTGCGACGGAGCCTACGGCGATCTCGACGGACCTCAACTGACCGTTATCCGTGACCTTCGCGGTGATGTTGATGCTATAGCTGCTGTTCGCATGAATGACCGGGTCATGGGTCGCATTGATGGCGGCCCATTGATACGTGCCACTGACCTCGCTTAGCTTGTACTCCTTTCCGTAGACGTTCGTCCCGTCGTCCACCCACACGATGATATTGTCGACTGAAGGCGGTGCGTGGTCGGAGAATGGCACGTTGAGCATCAGGACCCAGATTGCGAGAAACGTGAAGAAGAATGTTCCTATGTTTCCGGCCCAGTTCCTCTTCTTGAGCCCCGAGGTGTCCACCTTCACAATCGCATAGAAGTACTTCAGGGTGACAATTCCAGTTATTCCCACCAGGAACGCGACTGGCGCAAGATTCGCGCCCAGCGTGGAAATCAGGCCGGCAACAATCCCGAAACAGACCGCGTAGATGATTGTCATGAGGGCTGTCCGAGAGTCCCTGAGCTCCTTCTGCAGGAACGCTTTCTCGTCGAAATCGGGAGGCCGGAACTCGTAGTCTTCGGGCTCGGGCTTGTCCTTCTTGCGTTTCTTGGCCATTTCGTCCCTCGAACAGCTAGAGCTATTTAATAGCTTTTGGCTTCCACGGACTCTCCTCCGGACAAGCCTGGCGAGAGATTCCACGCAGGACGTATCCCGCCCAACAAGACAATCTCAGCTACCACTTTCGTGTACCTCTAGTCAATACCCTTATATTCTGTTCCAGAGGTGTACAGAACATAGGTGTTGATCTCATATGTCTGAAATGTCTGAAGAGGAGATCGCGAAACTTCCAGGTGTCGGGCCGGCCATACTCGACAAGCTCAGAGAGGCTGGCTACAACGACCTCATGATGATCGCTGTCGATTCCCCCAGGAATCTCGCAGAGCTCACGGAGATCGGGGAGGCGACCGCAGCGAAGATCATCGCGGCTGCGAAAAAAGCCGCAGATGTCGGCGGCTTCGAGACCGGCGATGTCATCCTCGAGCGACGCAAGACCGTTGCGAAACTGGGCTCGTGTTCGAAGGCCCTCGACGAGCTCATGGGCGGCGGGTTCGAGACCCGGGCCATCACGGAGTTCTTCGGCGAGTTCGGATCAGGCAAGACTCAACTCTGTCACCAGATGGCAGTCAATACGACGAAACCTGTCGCGGACGGTGGTCTCGACGGGCACACGATAATGATCGACACGGAGCAGACCTTCAGGCCCGAGAGGATAACTCAGATGGCAGAGGCCTCTGAGCTCGACCCCGACGAGGTTCTGAAGAAGATACACGTCGCAAGGGCGTTCAACAGCCACCACCAGACGCTGCTGGTTGACAAGGCTTTCGAGACGGCCAAGGAGTTTCCGGTCCGTCTCATAGTGGTCGATTCGCTCACTGCGCATTTCAGGGCGGAGTACATCGGCCGAGGAGCGTTGGCGGAGAGGCAGCAGATGCTCAACAAGCATATGCACGACCTCCTGAGGTTCGGCGATGTGCACAACGCGGTCATTGCAGTCACGAACCAGGTCTCAGCGAAGCCAGATGCATTCTTCGGAGACCCCACGAGACCGATCGGAGGGCATATCGTGGGCCACACGGCGACCTTCAGGATTTATCTCAGGAAGAGCAAGGGCGGCAAGCGGATCGCTCGTCTCATCGATTCCCCGAACCTGCCCGAGGCGGAAGCCGTCTTCATGGTATCGGAAGCCGGCATCAGCGACTAGGCCCGAACAGAAGATTAAAGTCCCTGTCGGGATGTCCCAAGTTCGTGAAGCTGCTGCTCGAGCTTTCTATGGAATGCCAATCTCTCGCTCGTGCCGAGGCACTCTCCGCTGCGACTGCACTTGGTGGAAGCCCTCAGGTCGTCCGAGAGGAGCCAGGGATCCTGATCATCGAGACAGAGGCGGACCCTGAAGCGCTCGGGAACAGGCTCGGGCTCTGCCACTATGTCAATGAGTGGCTCTCTTCGTGTGGGGAAGGAGATGTCGAGGACACCGCAAAGGGGATCGATGTCATGGGTCCGATCAGGGTAAGGTCGACAAAGATCGGTGAGAGGTCCCTCGACCTCGCCTCTACGACGCGCAAGGTCGGCGCGATCATCGGGAAGACCAGGGGTGTGGACCTGCACAGGCCCGCGACCGAGATCAGAGTGGTCTTCTCCGAAGGAGCACACTTCGCAAGGGTCATCTCCTCGATAGATCGCTCTTCTTTCGAGGAGAGGAAGAACAGGTACATGCCTTTCGTCTATCCCGCGTCGCTCCACCCGAAGTACGCGCGCGCGCTCGTGAACCTGACTCAGATGCCTGTAGGCGGGCGCCTACTCGACCCATTCTGCGGCACGGGCGCCATCCTCGCTGAAGGATCAATGATCGGGCTGACGGCCATAGGGACGGATTTCTCGGAGCGGATGATCGAGGGCTCTCGAAAGAACCTCGATCACCTGAAGCTCAGCGCCGATCTCAAGCTCTGCGATGTCGGCGAGATACCTCACACGGTTGGGCGCGTGGACGGCATCGCGACCGATCCTCCCTACGGGCGGTCCACCAGCACTGACGGCGAGAAGATACCGGAACTCTATCGGAGATCGTTCGATGCGTTCTCCACTGTCCTCAAGAGCGGCGCGAGAATCGCCATCGTGGTTCCGGACGTTGACCTTGTCAGGAATCAGGAAGGGTTCAGGTTTCTGGAATCGCATCAACTCTGGGTGCATCGCTCGCTGACCAGGAACTTCTGCGTGTTCGAGAGCGCCTAGGGAACGGTCGCGGTGATGTTCATTGGCGGGAATTGAACGCTTGAGTAGTATGCGAGGATGGGGAGCGTCCTATCGCCCGGAGTGGCGAAGGAGGAAACGGAGATCAGTACGCTGACGTCCACATAGCTGTGCGCGGGCACGGTCAGGTTCATTGGGCCTGTCGTGTTGAGCTCGCCTGAAATCAGGAACACGTCGAAGTATGTGGGCTGGGCGGTCGCATCCAGCGTGACATTCGCATCTGTCTCGCCGGTGTTGTTCACGAATATGCTAGTGTATGTCGAGCTACCTCGACTCGTCGTGAGAGCGGGGTTCGAAACCCAGAATGTGAAGACCGGATACGTGACAGTCAGGTTGAAGTTCAGGGTCCGCTCAAGCGTATCATTCTTTGTGGTGCCTTTAATCGTGACGTTGTAGCTTTGGCCGTATTGGGCCGAAGACGGAGCGGACATCAACACGCTGATCGTCGCGTTCTCACTAGAGTTCAGGGTCACCAGCAAGTCCTGGGCGTAGTGAGAACCGTCCTGAGATCCAAGCTTGAACATGGCACCCCAGTCCGCAGCATTCACCGAGCCAGTGATGACGATCTCGTTCAGGGCGTTCCCGGTGTTTTCGACGGTGGCACTGAAGACATGCGAGCCGCCCAACGCTATTGTCGCGTTGTTGGTACCGATTGGCTGTAGCTCGAACGAATAGTCCGCAGTCACGGCCGTCATCGGGATGGGCACGAAGGCGATGATGAGGACCGCGAACGTAAGCACTCCAAGGCACTTCCTCTTCAGATCTAGGGGGGAGATGTCGTTCAGGGGCGGCGGATGACGCGCGCCAAGGAACAGTATGAGTAGGGCGAAGATCAGCCAGCCGTAGTAGAACATCCCTATGCCGACGAGTATGGCGACCGTGACCCAGCTGAAGTACTTCGCTTTGGCGCCAAAGAGCGCTCTAGCCACATGCCCTCCGTCAAGCTGACCCGCTGGCAATAGGTTCAGTGCCGTGACGAGGAACCCGACCCAGGCAGCGAACGCGGTCGGATGCAAGAGAAAATCGCCACGCAAGGGGATGAAGAGTTCAAGCGCTTGGTAGATCAGAGGAAACGAGATGCCCATGATTCCTTCGGATCCGACATTCGTTGGGACCAACTTCGCCTCTGAGTTCGTCAGTATCAGGCCGATGATGCCCAAAGGGAGCGCCACGAGCAACCCGGCGAGAGGACCCGCGACACCGATTTCGAGCAGAGTCTTCTTGTTTGGGATGGGGTCCCTGAGCGAGATGAACGCGCCGAATGTGCCGAGTGGAGGTATCGACGGAATGAAGAATGGTAGCGAGGCAGCGACGCCTCTCCTCCTCGCCACGAGGAAGTGAGCAAGCTCGTGAACTCCGAGGATGGCCATCAGGGGCAGCGTGAACGTGATCATCCCCATCAACAGATTCTCGACGGTGAAGATCGCTCCGCTGTCCACACCTGCATATCCGCTCCAATCGAGGACGCCCGCTAGAAGCATCGTCAAGAAGGTGACTACGAGCATTGCGAGGTTCACGGACACGCTCCTGTACTTCACCGTGGGTTTCTTCGCAACGGTGACGATGTGCTCTCCCTTGTCGTACATGATCATCGGTATGAAACCGTGACCTGCCATGTCCTCTCGCAACCGCTCGAAATTCTCTTCTAGGGTGGTATCGTCTATTCTGCAGAAGAACTCGACAACATCATAACTCACGCGGACATCGTAGACCGGGAAATGCCTCGCCACTAGGCTCTTCACGAATTCTATCTCTTTGGAAGCCTCTGGCGGTATCGGGGGAGCCATTGTGTTTTGTCCCAACCGGCACCCGCTACATAACCCTTTTGCAGGAATCCTGGAACCAGCAAGAACGCTTATATGCACGCATAATCTGACAACCCATCAATGGAAGGAGCCGCAAATGGGCGGTCTGTCGTGGGCTACTTCAGACTGTTCAGGTTGGGGAACTGCGTCATGGGAGCGTTCGGCGCGCTCCTCGCAGCGGTCGTCTGCGCAGGCCTCGAGAACATTGAGGACTTCGCAATCCAAGTGGCGTACTCGATGTCAGTGGTGATCGCATTCACTGCTGCAGGCAACTCTCTAAACGACTACTTCGACCGGGAAGTCGACAAGGTGGCCCATCCAGAGAGGCCGATCCCAACAGGGTCAGTCACTCCCTCTGGCGCGTTGATTGCTGCCGTTCTGCTGTTCGCAATCGCGTTGGCTCTCAGCTTTATGATCAATCTCTGGTCCATCGCGATAGTCATCACTTCGATTGCTGTCATGGTCGGCTATGAGAGATTCCTCAAGGCCGAAGGTATCGCCGGGAATCTGGCCATCAGCTGGCTCACAGGAGCTCTTTTCCTCTTTGGCGGCGCTGCCGTCGAGAGCCTCGACTTGGCTTGGATACTTGCTGCGTTGGCATTCCTTGCGACTCTCGGCAGGGAGATCGTCAAGGACATCCAGGACATCGAGGGGGACAAGGGATCGAGGCTCACGCTTCCCATGAGGATCGGAACTCGAAGGGCCGGCATCCTAGCCTCCCTTGGGTTCTTGGGGGCAGTCGCCCTGAGTCCGGCACCGTATCTGCTAGATTTACTCTCCGTTTGGTACGTTCCGGCAGTTGCCGTGGCGGATGCAATCTTTATATATTGTGCTCTGATTCACTTCCGGGAGCCAAAGAAGGGACAGAAAGTGGCGAAGCTGGCTATGCTCGTCGCGCTGTTGGCCTTCCTCGTTGGAGGGGTGTTTTGAGAGTCCGAGACTACATCACGCAGACCCTGAAGAAACACAAGATGCACATGACTCTCATCGACCCCGCCAAGCAGTCAGCTAGAGTGTCGGGGGAGATTGCGGCAAAGGCTTGCAGAGCAGGCACGGACGCAATCATGGTCGGAGGTTCGACCGGGGTGACGCAGGAGAATCTCGACGAGACGGTGGAGCAGATAAAGCGTGCCTGCAAGCTGCCAGTCATCTACTTCCCTTCAGGAGCTAACGTAATCTCGAGAAAATGCGATGCGATCTACTTCATGAGCATGCTCAACTCGCGGAATGTGAGGAACGTTTCCGGCGAGCACGCGAGAGGCGCTCCGATGATCAAGAAACTGGGCATTGAGCCCATCTCCATGGGATATGTCATCGTCGAGCCAGGTATGAAGGTCGGAGAGGTCGGTGAGGCGGAGCTGGTGAAGAGAGGAGACCTCAACACTCTCATCGGCTACGCGATAGCAACCGAGTTCTTCGGAATGGACCTCCTCTACCTGGAAGCCGGCTCGGGTGCCCCCGAGCCAGTCCCGGTCCCGATGGTGAAGGCTGCGCGCGAGAGTGTGGACATCCCGCTGGTGGTAGGTGGTGGGATAGTGACTCCGAAGCAGGCCGCGGACCTGGCAGCCGCAGGCGCGGACATAATCGTGACTGGCACGCTTGTCGAGAACGACGACTTCGAGGACAGGCTGAAGCGGATCATAGACATGGTCCACGAAGGATGAGCGTGGACGGGCATCACGTCGAAAGGTTTTATACGGCGTTCGTGAATCGTCCGTCCAGAGGTAACTCATATGGGAGGATTTCTAGAGATCTTCAAGAAAAGGAAAGATGTCATGTGCCCTGAGTGCGAGAAGGCCCAGAGGCACGTGAAGCTGCTCGAGACAGACGGGAAGACGATGGAGTGCCCTGAGTGTCACTACGCGCATCTCATTCGCAGATAGAATTGTCTTCTGTCGTTTCCTCGAGTGGCCTTGGTCGGACAACCCCTTTGTGAAATGGTGTCTTCGGACAGCGCTAGCTCTGGATGATTCCTAGCGCCGTCGGTAGATGCCTTTCAGAACCGAAAGAGAAAAATGTGTTTCGAAGAAGCCCAAGGGCTTCTTCTGTTGGGGTTTCGGACGGATCTCCATCACGGCGGCGAGGCGTGTTTGTCCAGCCAGTTCTCAAGGTTCTGCTGGAGGGTATCCAGCGAGTTCTGTAGTCCTGAGTTCCTGTCTGCCTTTTCCTTATGGATCTCGATCGCATGAAGTAGTCCTGGTGGTCCTTGCTGGTGAGGTGGCGGAGGTGGTGGGATCGGGTTGGTCTTGACGTCCACTTTCACCGATGTGCTGTTGGTCGCGCCCTTGTCGTCCGTGACGGTCAGGGTGATCACATACGAGCCGTTCGCGGCATATGTGTGCGTAGCAGTCACACCGGTTGCAGTCGCGCCATCGCCGAAGACCCATGAGTATTTCGTTATGCTGCCGCTCTCGGGCGCGCGGGATTTCGCCCCGCTCACCTCAACGGTCAGTTCGTCCACTTCGTACTCGATGTTAGCCACGGGTTTCTTCTCTTCAACCGGTGTGACCTTCATCGAGACGGTCAGGTCTTTCTTTGTGGAGTTCTTCCCACCCTTGTCGTCGGTCACGGTCAGTGCCGCTTTGTAGCTTCCATTTGTGGCATAGACGTGTCTCGTGACGTTGCCAAACGCTCCAGTGTCGTCACCGAAGGTCCAGGAGTAGTTAGCGATCGAGCCGTCAGGGTCGCTCGACGCCGAAGCGTTGAACACAACCGTAAGGTTGTCCGCATCATACACGAAGCTCGCGACCGGCAGTTCGTTCACAGACTGCGGTCTCGACTTCGGCTGCAATGATGCCAGACCCACGACCACCACTATGAGTGCCAAGACTGCTGTGGTGGCCACTATTGCTAACTTCTTTTTTGGGCTTATTGTCTCCCCTCCCGGGCTAGCGGCTATTGAGAAGTCAGTATAGGATAAAACCCTTTCCACGGCTCGGACGGCAAAACCTTCGCTTCCTCTGGAGGAGTTCCACTGGAAGCCGAGCTTCGTTTCCAGGGCACCTCTCGAAAGGGCTACTGGATCGGTGCACCGCACCTCTGGCAGAATCGCATGCCCTGTTCAACTGGGGCACCGCACATCAAGCAGGACCAGACCGACCCTGCCTGCTGCGCGGGAGGTGTTGGTGGTGCCTGCGCTGGGTACTGCTGGTACAGTTGCGGGACGTAGGGTATCTGACCGCCTGTCTGGGCAACTCCTGGATTGATGGGTTGCTGTTGACCCTGATAGAATACTGGTTGGATGGTCTGGCCAAAGGGGATTGTGGTCGCTTGACCGGTCCCGTACTGAGCCTTTGCCATTCGCAACATGATCACCGTGAGAAGTCCTCCGATCATGGAGCCGTAGAACCCGGCATCGAACCACCAATCGTCGGCTCCCGAGACCGCAACTACGAACACCACAGCTGCAATGATGATCAAGATGACTCCGATGATGGAGACTCTGTATGCAAGAGCGACCGTGTGGGGGCTCAGCGAATTCGGGTTCTGGGCACCTTTCAGGGATACAAAGCTGCAATAGATGAATGGGAGTGCGAAGAATATGACTCCTAGGAGAGAAATGGGCGAACTGATGCCTATGTAGCCCCACTCGCGGAATCCCGCATAGTAGTTGTAGTTGTACCATCCGCCAAAATCCGTGAAGATCAACAGCAGAGCACCGACAAAACTCCCAAGAAGAGCGCCAACGAAGAGGGCGCTCCTCGAATCCCCTTGAGTCATGGGTTCGGAATCGCACGGGTTTTCTATCAATGTGTCGGTGGGGGTAGATCAGAACGATCGTGCGGGAGAGGGGGGTTTGAACCCACTCCGAGCTAGACATGCTTTTTCAAATTTCAATAAAGAAAAGATAAACGCAGAAGCGCGGTTCTAACCGCGATTGGCGCTTCGAGCTGGACTCCCATCCTATCTCCGAGTCAATTCTCAATTGATGGCGAGCACTCTCAGGTGCTAGGCTTTCTTGCTACGCATTCTCCGCCATAGTACGACGATTGAGACAGCAGCAACGACAGCAACTGCTGCTATAATGGCAATCAGCGCAGAACTGGAAAGACCTGGGCTGTGGGGCTGCTGTGGAGTACCCCCGTCACTAGTAACGTGCACAACTCCAGTCATTGACGGGTGGA
>JALHSX010000265.1 GCA_022865445.1 Thermoplasmata archaeon
GAGCTACGATTTCATGGCCAGCCTGCCCAACGCCGAGAGCAAACAGGGCATAAACGCCCTCGGCGCGGGATTTGGGGAAGGCACAATCACTCCCACGTACATCGTGGTCCGTTTCGATCATTCGGTAGTCGAAGCGAACGGCACCCTGAATCTCACCGCTGCAGCGCAGCTGGAACGGTATTCTGTGCTTGTGAGCAATGAGAGCAATATCAGGAGCGTTTCCGGACCCACGAGACCCTTCGGGATGCCGGTGACCAGCACCTATCTCGATTCGCTCCCTGGGGTCGAGCGGGCGACCTACGAAATGGCCATGACCGGTTCCATAGGAACGGACAACAGGACGGTCATGATCACGGTCGTCTTGCAGGACGAGCCTTTCACGACGAAATCAATCCACACCATCGATGACATCAGAGCCCTTGATCGGCAGGCGGATAGCAGCATCTTCGGTGGGAGCGCGGTCATACTTGTCGGCGGGTCGACGGCCGCCATGTCCGACGTCTCCGGCACTGTCTCTCAAGACTTCCTTACGATGAGGGTCGTCGTACTTATCGGAATCTATGTGGTCCTTCTGGTTGTCTTGGGGTCGCTTCTGATTCCGCTGAGACTCATAATGACGGTTCTGTTGAACGTGACCTGGACGATCGCAATGACGATGCTGATCTTCCAGTTCGGGCTCGGCAGTCCCGTTTTGTGGATGATGCCTCTCATACTGTTCGTTGTCGCCATGGGTCTCGGCATGGACTATGACATATTCCTCACGACCCGGATAAGAGAGGAAGTGCTGAAGGGCAAGACCGACGAGAAGGCAATTGCGACTGCCGTGGAGCGCACTGGAGGGATCATAACCGCATGCGGGCTCGTGATGGCAGGTGCATTCGGATCCATGATGCTGTCCCAGACAATCCTGCTGAGAGAGTTCGGGTTCGGCCTCGCCTTCGCAATCCTGCTTGACGCCATGATCCTCAGAATATACCTCGTGCCCGCAATCATGCTGCTCCTCCAAAAGTGGAATTGGTACGCCCCAGGGAGGCTCCAGCGGGTCAGACGGGACGAAAAGGCGCGAAATCATTAAGACACGGCTACCTAGATATCATCGGTCGGTACCATGCGGTTCAAGTCGGTCCTTTTGGCGGCTCTCATATCTGTAGTGCTGATGACAACCGTGGTCGCACCACGCGCTTCATCTCAGCCAGATCCGAGCAACGTGATGAAGGTTGAATGCAAGCTGCTCTTGTCCGGCCTGACATCTATTGACGGTTCGGGCAGCGTCGAGCTGACTTTCGCAGGGGACCCCGCGGTCGCGCTCAGGACCGCCGTTTTCAGATGGTTCGACGCGAACGGAGACATGTGGCTGGACGCAAACGAGGCCGGGACGCTCCTCAACTCGTTCTCAAGCGCTCTTGTGGGCAAGATCTACTGGGGCATCGCTATCAAGTCGGCGACGAACTTCACCGGAAGAACGAGCGGCTTCATCGCAGACCACTCGAGCGGCCTTGTGAGATCGGAATGGAACGCCACATTGCCGATAGTCCTCAAGGTCGATTTCGATGGTTCTGGCAAGATGGAATCGAAGGTCATAGAGACCGCTCAGGGAGCCTACGACGCGTTTGCGGTGGCGATTGCGGATGCCACTGGCTATTCATATGACGGGGCTCTGGTGGTCAAGCAGCGCGTCACGACGATCATGCTCGGAAGCCTATCGAACCCAGACTTGAGCCAAGGCAGTGTCAGCGCCATAAGGAACCCGTTCGGTGAGGTGCTGTGGTACTCCTTCAGTGGCAGTGTCGGACCAAGCATCTCCGTTCAGGACACGATGTCCTACGAGGCGCTCTCGGTCAAGGAGAACCAGCAGATATCCTTCGTTGTGCTGTTCTTCGGGTGTCTGATGATACTCAGGATGCCTGGGAGCAACTTCGACAAGTTCGAGAAGCTTCACCCCAAGAAGTTCAGGAAGAACGCGAAGAGGCTCAAGTCCGTCAGGATATTCGCGATCGTGTTGGTGGCGGTCTTGGTTGTGCTGTACTTCGTGCCGTTCATATTCTCTTTCGCGTCTCGAAACGCCATTGTCTACGCTGCATATCTGTACTTGCTGGTCCCGTTCGCAATCATAGCAGAACACCTGTTCGCCAGAAGCATGTACAACAAGGCCGCTCTATCCATCCCCGACGAATCCGTCGTGGAGGTCAAACAGGCTCTCATCGAGAGAGAAGAGGGCGCGGGCGAGATGCTCTGCAAGGTCTGCTACATGCCCATCGAGGCTGGACTGGACATGTTCCAGTGCACATGCGACGCCGCCATGCACGTCAATTGCGCCGAGAAGGCACAGACCTGCCCTAGCTGCGGAGAACCCTTGTTCCCCCAGCGGGCCAGGTCGATAAGATGCAAAGCCTGCGGCGAGACCTTCATGTACTCCGGCACTGAGGATTCGTATTCGGTCCAGTGTACGAAGTGCGGCGCGTTCCAAGAGGATATCAAGGCAGGAAGGAACTACATGGTGGTGGACGAGGATCCGCGGAACGCCTTCATGATGATCCGCGCAATAGGACTGTCTGGAAGGCCCGCCATGTGCTTGACGGTCCAGTTCCCAGGGAAGATCAGGTCCGAGTACGACCTGAGGGAAGTGTCGGTCAAATGGTTCTCCGATAGCTCGATGGACATCGACAACATCAACCCGACGGACCTGGACGGCGACCCGATGGAGATCGCGTCGACATTCCTGATGACATCGAAGGAAGCGGGCATTCTGGTCGAAGGCATCGATACTCTGACAGAGCTGAACGGGTTCGACAAGGTCTTGGCATTCATCAAGAGGCTGAACGACCTGGCCGCTATCCATGGCTCCACGATCGTGCTGAGCCTTGACAAGAAGAAGATGTCGGAGGCCCAGTTCAAGACCATCAGCGATGAGTTCGACGAGATCCACGACTACGAGTAGAGGGTGTCACGCCCTTCCATCTGGCGTAGAGGTCGTTGTCGACCCCGAGCTCGTCCAGGACCCGGCCGACGACAAAATCCACCATCTCGTCCACGCTACGAGGCCTTGGATAGAATGCCGGGCTCGCCGGCATGATGATCGCTCCCGCCTGCGACAGCCTCTCCATGTTGGACAGATGGATCGTGGACAGAGGGGTCTCCCTCAGCAGCAGGACCAGCTTCCTGCGCTCCTTGAGGGCGACCGAAGCGATCCTGGTGATTAGGTTGTCTGAGATGCCGGCAGCGATCTTCGACATCGTGGAAGTGCTGCAGGGTGCTATGACGAACGAATCGAATCTGACGGAGCCAGAAGCGAGTGGCGAGTACATGTCGTCGTTGGCGTAGTGGAAGTCTGCCAGCTCACGGATTTCCTTTCCCGAGATTCCAAGTTCGAGCTTGGCTATCTTCTGCGCGTCGTCCGATGCTATCACGGTCTTCGTCGGAGGCAGCTCCTCCAGAAGACGCACGCCGTAGACGATTCCTGAGGCGCCGGTGATGCCTACAACAGTGTTCATCGTCTCTGCAAAGTGGTCGCTAATCAAAAACCCTTGCCCGCTCCGAATCGAAAAGCACGTGCCGGCGAGCACCTGGATGCATGCTCTGGCATATTCCCTAGCCAACAAGCATTTAAATATGAGTACCAACTTATCCGCGATTTGCCGCCATTGGCGGCAGTATTCCAGCCGATTGGAAAATCGCATTTCACTGAGGAATCTCGATGGCTACTGCGTTTGATGTGCCCGCTGAAAAGCTCATACCGAAGCTAGCGGAGGAGCTGAAGAAGGTTGAGACGATCGCACCGCCCGAATGGGCAGCATTCGTCAAGACCGGAAGGCACAGGGAGAAGAGCCCAGTCAGCAACGACTGGTGGCACGTCAGGACCGCGGCGGTTCTCAGGAAGATATATGTCGAGGGCCCCGTTGGCACGACACACCTGGCCGCCATGTTCGGTGGCAAGGCGGACAGAGGCTCCAAACCCAACAGAGCCGTGCGCGGCTCCCGCTCGATATCTCGCGTGACAGTCCAGCAGCTGGAGAAGAGCCAGCTGGTTCAGAAGCAGAAGGACGGAGGGAGGGTCGTGACCGCCAAGGCCAGGAAGTTGATAGACGGCATGTCTACACAGATCCTGAAGGAGATGGCGGCTCAGAACCCAGAACTCGCGAAGTACCTCTGAGTGAGTGGACATGGCTGACGAGGACGAGCTGGATGCCCTTAGGCAAAGGAAGATGCAGGATCTCCAGCTCAGAGCGCAGCAGGAATCTGTCGCCCAGGAACAGACGAAGCAGATGGACGCGCAGAAGCAGATGCTCATGCGCCAGGTCCTGACGCCAGAGGCGAGAGAGCGGCTGGCCAACCTGCGCATGACGCGTCCCGATGCCGTCGAGTCCGTCGAGAACCAGCTGATAATGCTGGTCCAGTCGGGAAGGCTGACGCAGCAGATAGACGACTACACCCTGCGGCAGATACTGCGCAAGATCATGCCGAAGAAGCGCGAGATCAAGATTGAGAGGAGATGACCGGATGGCCAAACACAAGCCACACGCGAGAAAGCTCAGACTGCTGGCGGCGACCAAGAGCAACAGAAGGGTCCCTGCCTGGGTCATGCAGAGGACGAACAGGACCTTCCTGAGGCACCCCAAGCGAAGAAACTGGAGAAGGACGAAACTAAAGGTGTGAGGTCATAACATGGTTGAAGAGTTGGAGCGGGTTTTCACAATTCCCTTGACTGTCACGAAGATTGTCCCGAAGACGAAGCGCGCGCCGAGGGCCATCAAGGAGATCAAGGAGTACATTCGAAAGCATATGATGGATAAGTCCTCCGAAGAGGATGAGGAGAAGGACAAGAAGGAGATCTGGCTGGACTACAAGCTCAACGAGCTCATATGGTCCAGGGGAATAGAGCATCCGCCGAGCAGGGTGCGCGTGAAGGCCATCAGGTTCGAGGACGGCCTGATTGAGGTCTCCCTCCCAGAAGAATGAATTTTCCAGGGTAGGGGATAGATGCTCAGGTTGGGGGACTTAAACGGCAATCCCTACATTGGGGTATACTGCGCAGCTAGCGAACGATTCGCTGTGTTGTCTGATACTGTGGAGCCGAAAGCCGCGAAAGGGGTAGCCCAAACTCTGGGTGTCGACATCATATCGACAAAGATCTCAGGCTGCACCATTGTTGGTTCGCTCGTCGCTATGAACTCCAACGGTGTGATTGTAACCAACTTCGCGGAGAAGAATGAGATCTCGAAGTTCCCCAAGGAACTCAGAGTCGCAAAGATGGAGGAGAAGCTCAACGCTGCGGGCAACAACATTCTCGCCAATGACCACGCTGCTATCATCCACCCAGCGGCATCAAACTACACTGCGAGACTGATCCAGGATGTCCTCGGCGTGGAGGTCCAGAGAAGGAGGATAGCAGGGATCGAGACAGTCGGGTCAGCCTGCGTCGCGACGAACAGAGGATTGGTCTGCCACCCGAGAACGACGGAGGAAGAGCTGCGGGAGCTATCGTATCTTTTCAAGGTCCCCGCCAGTGCAGCGACCCTGA
>JALHSX010000039.1 GCA_022865445.1 Thermoplasmata archaeon
AGCTGGCCGAGCACTTGCCGCATTTTCGTGGCGTTCTGTTCGCCCCCGATAGACTGCGGGTCAAGGTGTGGCATCGCATCAAGAATCGCCGAGTACACATAGTAAGCCAGATCCTCCCCTTCCAGCAGCTTCTGAAGGAATTGCACCTCGTCATCGCCATCGATGACTATTGGTGCACTCCGTGTTTCCCGCCGGATGGAGGCGAAGGGTTCGACCATTCTGATGAGTGTGTCGACCATGTGCTCGTGAGTCTCGGAATCGCGTACGAGACTGCCAAGGAGTCTTCCTGTTTCGGGGTCCGCAATCGTCAGGAAGCCCCGCCAGTGGAGGACTTTCTCGAATGCCTCCTCGACCTTCCTTGCCTTTGCCAGAGCCTGAATCAGGTCCTGAGGCGTCCTGATTTCAAGAGATGCGCCAGCCATGTTCAGTCTGGTAATGAATTTCGGCCGTTAAAGCATCTCGCACTCCTATACAGACGGGGAGCTCGGCGCATTTCTAAGAGGGGCATAATGCAGTGGCGATGTTGGGTGCCAATAACGGATCCCCAATTAGCAGGGCATAACGTCGTTATTAGCAACCCTCGTGGGTATGACATCGAAATCCATGGTCTGGCTCAGCGATCGCTTAGCGCTCAGAAAGGCACGACTCGATCGCAGGATATGCGTAACGACGTGCCCAGAAACGCGGAACGCGATTACAGAGCGATGATTGTCAAGCTCGCGAAAGAGCGTGGAGCCCATCCTGTCGGCGTAGCCGATATGCGGGAGTTGAAAGGGATCCTCACTCTTCATCCGCCCCTCCTTCACGATAATCCGCGAGCGTGATTCCAGCCTTCGTCGGTCAAGGAACAAGAGTGGCTTCGTCAAGAGTTCTGATGGCCAGAACACCGACGAAAACAGTAGCCAGCATGTCACGGAATGTTCGCGGGAAGCGAGGTTTTTTCGAGAAATCTATTTAAATACCCATTTAAATACAGACGAGGCCGGTGGTGCTTTTAATGGCAGTCATCAGGATAGAGAATGTCGTCGCCTCAACATCTCTGGGTGGGGAGTTGGACCTGCAGGCGATCGCGCTAGCGCTTGACGGCGCGGAATACGAACCAGCGCAGTTCCCCGGCCTGATTTACAGGCTGAAGGAACCGAAGACAGCGACTCTGCTTTTCAGAAGTGGAAAGGCTGTGTGCACGGGCGGCAAGAGCCTCGAGCAGGTGAAGCTAGCCATCAGCAAGGTGGTCAAGCAGATCGAGGCCGCGGGCATCGTGATCAAGACCACGCCCAAGATAGAGGTTCAGAACATCGTGGCCACGAGCGACCTGGGCGCCAAGATCAACCTGAATGCAATAGCAATCAGCCTGGGACTCGAGAAGGTAGAGTACGAGCCCGAGCAGTTCCCTGGTCTGGTCTACAGGCTCGATGTCCCGAAGGTCGTTGTTTTGCTTTTCGGCAGCGGCAAGCTCGTCTGCACTGGTGCGAGGAAGCCTGAGGACGTCACGGCAGCGGTGGAAAAGATCACCGAGGAACTCAAGGCAGCGGGTCTGCTGAAGTGAGCCGGGAACCAACATGGCAATTCCCATCCTGGACAACCACATGCATCTTGAGCCGTTCAGGGGAGCGAACGTCGATTCGGTGAGGGACTTCGAGCGGCACGGAGGGACTCACCTCATCATTTCCCATCTTCCTTATGAGGAGGTCCATGTGCAGTCCGCGGAGGATTATCGTAAGAGCTTCGACCTCACGATCTCGGTCAAAGATAGAGTCAACGAGGAAACGGGCGTCAAGGCGTACGCGACCGTGGGGCCGTATCCCGTGGAACTCCTCCGCCTGGAGAAGATCCATGGTCTCGAGAAGGCCAAGGAGATCATGATGAAGGGGATGGACATCGCCGCGGAGTACGTCCGCGAGGGCTCGGCTATCGCGATCGGCGAGGTGGGGAGACCGCACTTCCCGATCTCGACGGAGGCGTGGGTCGCCTCAAACGAGATAATGCAGTATGCGATGGCGCTCGCGAAGGAGACAGGCTGCGCAATAGTGCTGCACACGGAGCATGCGACGCCCGAGTCGATGAAACAGATAGCGGAGATTGCCGACAAGGCCGGCCTGGACAGAGGGAAGGTCGTCAAGCACTACTCTCCGCCGCTCATCAGACCGATGGAGAACTTCGGCCTGATGCCGTCGGTCTTGGCCGGAAAGGATGCGATCAAAGAGGCTCTCGGAAAGGGGACCAGGTTCATGATGGAGACCGACTTCTTGGACGACCCGAGGAGGCCGGGAGCGGTATTGGCCATCGCGACGGTGCCGAAGAGGACCGTTGCTTTCATTCAGCAGGGGCTGATGACCGAGGAGCAGGCATACGTGATCCATCACGAGAATCCGCTCATGACCTACGGGGACGCGTTCGGTCAATAGCGAATCGCGAAGCCCTCGAACTCGCCCTTAGCTTCGGAGAACTCCACTTCCTTACCATCGACCTTCGCGTGAGGCTGCTTTGAAGCGCACCACTCGATCGCTTGGCGGACTTTCTCTTCCTCGCCCTCGAAGACCGCCTCGACACGGCCGTCATGTGTGTTCCTGACCCAACCAGTCAGCTTGAATGAATCTGCACACTCTTTCGTGTTCGCGCGGAAGAACACTCCCTGGACCAGCCCTTCGAAGAACACTCGAGCGCGGACCTTCACGCACTCTAATCGACCCGGGAGGAGAAGAAAATTCCCACGCCCCACGCTCGAAGGCCTTTACCAAAGCATTTTATACTCACATAGCGATTTTTAACGTGCACGCACGCGCGTGTGAGGGATGCACTTCCAGCACAAGGAAGAGCGCCCGCCAGACGTTCCCCGAAGGTGACCCAAAATGATGAGATCGCTAGTCGAAGACGCACTTGCCCGTGAAGAAACCCAAGGAGCCAGCATGGCTCAGGCCGCAGCACTCGGCGCAGACCAGCGTGTCGATGCTGAGCTCGAACAGATACTGAGGAGCCTGAAGACCAACATCAAGATAATCGGTGTCGGCGGCGGCGGATCGAACACGATTGCAAGGATCTACGATGAGGGGATAGTCGGCGCTGAGCTGTTTGCAGCGAACACGGACGCGCAGCACTTGTTGACACTCCACGCACCGCACAAGATACTTCTCGGACGAAGAGTCACGAGAGGGCTTGGAGCCGGCGCTCTGCCGCAGATCGGTGAAGAGGCTGCCAGAGAGGCCGAGGAGGAGCTGAAGAAGATCCTCGTCGACACGCACATATGCTTCATCACCTGCGGACTTGGCGGCGGAACCGGCACGGGCGGGGCTGCTGTGGTCGCGAAACTGGCAAAGGAAATGGGCGCGCTTACAATCGCGGTCGCCACTTTGCCCTTCCGGGGAGAGGGCAAGATGAGGATGGAGAACGCCGAGTGGGGACTCGACAGGCTGAGGGACGCGGCGGACACAGTCGTTATCATTCCGAACGACAAGCTGCTCGAAGTTGTCCCGAGACTGTCTCTGAACGCGGCGTTCAAGGTCGCGGATGAGGTCCTGATGAGATCTATCAAGGGCCTTACTGAGGTCATCACAAGGCCCGGACTGGTCAACTTGGACTTCAACGATGTCAAGACAATCATGAAGGGTGCTGGAGTTGCCATGATCGGACTCGGAGAGTCCGATGCGCCTGGAGACGAGAGGATCCAGGAGGCAATCGACCAGGCACTCAACTCCCCGCTGCTCGAAGTGGACATAAGCGAGGCGAACGGCGTGCTGGTCGATGTCATCGGCGGAACGGACATGACTCTCTCAGAGGCCGAGAAAGCGGCCGAGGAGATCCAGGCAAGGGTAGGCCCGAACGCCCGCATTATCTGGGGGGCAGCGATCGACCCTGCAATGGACAAGACCGTGAGAGTCATGATCGTCGCGACCGGCGTGAAGTCGAAGCAGATACTAGGGAAGCCCGGCCAAGAGAAGAGATACAGAGGAGTTGGCGAGGTCGACCTGGTCCGCTGAACGCGCTGGAATGGCACTCCGAAACGTTTAATATAGCCAATCAGCTACGGTGCTTTCAGCCCGTGAGCTTGGCTCAGGGCCGTGCTTTGTCACATTAAGTATGAACATTTCGGAGGCTCGACATGAAGTCACTGGTCGATAGCGTCATCTCCGCTGCCGAGCAAGAGCAGCAGAAGAGATCACCCGAGTCGTTCCGAGCTCTCACCGCCGAGGACGAAGAGCTCGAAAGGATACTGCAGGGTCTCAAAACCAGCATCAAGATCATCGGGTGTGGGGGCGGCGGATCGAACACCATCAATCGGCTTGCGGAGGCGGGCATTGTCGGAGCGGAACTCTATGCTGCCAATACTGATGCTCAGCACTTGCTCATGACGAGGGCCCCTCACAAGATACTTCTGGGCAGAAGAGTCACAAGAGGACTCGGTGCTGGTGCTCTCCCGCAAGTGGGAGAAGAAGCCGCTCGAGAAGCCGAGGAGGAACTCAAAGCCGCCCTGAAGGACGCGGACATAGTGTTCATCACATGCGGACTTGGTGGCGGAACCGGGACCGGCGCTGCCCCGTTTGCGGCCCAGATAGCAAAGGAGCACGGGGCGCTCACAGTGGCAATTTGCACATGGCCGTTCGCCGCAGAAGGAGCGATCAGAGCCGAGAACGCCGAGTGGGGCCTTGAGAGGCTGAGGACCATTGCGGACACCGTCATAGTGATCCCCAACGACCGCCTGCTGGAGATCGTTCCGAAGCTCTCGGTCAACGCGGCGTTCAAGGTTGCCGACGAAGTCTTGATGCGGTCGATCAAGGGCATCACTGAGGTAGTCACAAAGCCCGGCTTGGTCAACCTGGACTTCAACGATATCAAGACGATCATGAAGTCCGGCGGGGTCGCGATGATAGGTCTGGGCGAGTCCGATGACGACGATGCGGCGGTAGTGGCGGTCAACGAGGCGATAAGCTCTCCGCTGATCGAGATGGACATCCGCGAGGCGACAGCCGCACTTGTGAACGTCACTGGTGGGCCCAGCATGACCGTCACCCAGGCCGAGCAGGTCGCCGAGGTGCTCCAGTCCAAGATAAGCCCAGGCGCGAGGATCATCTGGGGAGCCGCGATCGACGAGACGCTCGAGGACACCATCAGGGTGATGGTCGTCATAACGGGGGTCAGGTCCAAGCATATCCTGGGCCCTGCAAAGAACAGGAAGGGCAAGGACTTGGGACTAGACTTTATAAAGTAGTTGTTGTACTAGGAACTGAACTCAATGCCCGAGATGAAGGAGATAATGGACAAGTCCTGGGATCTTCAGCGGAAGATCGAGGAGAAGACCAAACACGTTGGCAAGGGCAAGTACGGCCGCGTGATAAAGATGGCCCGGAAGCCCACCGGAGAAGAGTACCTCAAGGTCACGCAGATCACATCTATCGGCCTGTTGCTGATGGGCGGCCTGGGGTTCCTGATCTACTGGTTATTCGAGTACGGTTCGAAGTACCTGATGAACGCGTTCAAGTGATTCCAGGCGCATGGTGAAACACGAGGGATTTGATTGGGACTTTTCGACATAGGGCCGAAGAAGAAAGAGGAACCAGCTAAGGAGACACCGGTTCCGCAAGCGGGAGCGAAGGCTCTCGAGTTCGTGGTTCAAGGCGAGACGAAGCGCATGATGGCGTCCGGCGACGCTTCGGAGTTCGAGATGACTCTAAGGCTGCCAGATGACGGTCAGTCGCACGATATTGTGGTCAAGGTCGACACGCTTTTCTCTTCGACGGAGGAGGGCTCACCCGAATGGTTCGTGAAGCTGTACGATGCGGTGGGCGTCGTTTGGGAAAACACCCCCTCTGCAGACCAGACAAATGAGCGCTTCTTCGAGATCATGCCTGGCCAGGAGAAGTCATTCACGCTCAAGATCACATCACCGACGGGCGCGAGGTACGGCGACAAGATCACCGTTCTCGTGAACGCGTGCCTGAAGGACAACCCGAGCATGAACGATGTTGCGACCATGCAGGCGACCGCGAGGCAATCGATGCTCGCTGTCAAGACATCCATAGGGCACGAGAAGGCTGTCGCAGACTCGATTGCCAGCAGGGCCAAGCCAAAACCGTCCGGCGTATTCGCGATCCTGTCCCCGGCTACGATCAGAGGCTATGTGTTCGTGGAAGCTATGAACACGGACAGCCTGAGAGACCTCGTCAAAGGAGTCCGAAGGACGCGAGGCATCGTCAAGGGTGAGACGAGCTTCGCGGAGATCGAGCACTTCCTGACGCCGAAACCCATCGTATCAGGGATAGTCGAGGGAGACATAGTCGAGCTCATCGCTGGCCCGTTCAAGGGTGAGAAGGCGCGCGTCCAGCAGATCGACGAGAACAAGGAGGAGATCACAGTCGAGCTGTTCGAGGCGATGGTGCCGATACCCGTTACCATCCGTGGCGATCACGTGAGAGTCCTTGAGAAGGAGAGATGAACACAATGGTAGAGAAACTCGATGTCCTGGTGGACGGTGGCAAGGCAACGCCTGGCCCGCCGCTCGGTCCCGCGCTGGGCCCGATGGGCGTGAACGTCATCCAGGTCGTAAACGCGATCAACGAGAAAACGAAGGCGTTCACGGGAATGAAGGTCCCTGTCACGATCCTGGTCGATTCGAAGACCAAGGGATTTGAGATCAAGGTCGGCACACCACCCGTCTCGGCCCTTATTCTGAAGGAGATCAAGATCGAGAAGGGCAGCGGAAGCCCGAAGGCCACGAAGGTGGGCAACTTGACCGTCGAGCAGGTCCAGAAGATAGCTGAGATGAAGAAGGACTCGATGCTCGGCAAGGACAAGAAGGCCAGGTTCAAGGAGGTCGTCGGCACTTGCGTCTCAATGGGTGTCATGGTCGACAGCAAGGACCCCAAAGTCATCATGAAAGATATCGAAAAGGGTGGGTACGCGGGGCTATTCTGAGACTGTGACGAGTTGGAGGAGCCTCGGCAATTGAATTGGGTCCGATGTTCCTACTGCAAGTTGTTGCTGGTCCTCAGTGCTCTTGGCGATTACTTCGGGTACACGATCTACTGCCCGGTCTGAATCGGGCACTCTCCGGTGAGGAGCTGAGGGATGGCGTCTGCGAGATGAGCACGGCGGCCTTCTGGCTCGCATTCTACTTCGCTGGAGACATGATTCCGAAGTCCAGACTCGAGTATGTAGGCGCGGTCAGCATCGCCCTCATTGTGGCGATGGTCTGCCTGATCGTGTGGGATTGATTGGTTGGGATCGGCTCAGGTCTGTGTCGTCCGGACTCCCCTTGCCAGCTTCAACTTGGCAGCTTCGCACGCAATCGTTATCGGGTCGATCGTTGGAGCCGCGGGAGGACAATATGCGGTCTCCACCTTCGAGAGATCGTCTACCGTCATTCCTGCTTGGATCGCAACCGCGAAAGCGTTGATCCTCATGTGCACTCTCTCCTCACCGACGATCTGCGCACCTAATATCTTCCCCGTTTGTGGATGCGCCAGCACTTTGACGTATATCTCCTTCCTTCCAGGGTAGTAATCCGGCAACGTGAACGATCTCACCTTGCCCACAAGAGGCTTGATCCCGATCGTCTCTAATTGCGGTGTGGTCGGGCCCACAGCCGCGACTTGGCAACCGAACGGTTCGGTTGCCCTGGTGAGCAAGAACCCTTTCGGAAGATGGTCTTCTCCGCCAGCAGCGTTCACTCCAGCCACCATGGCCATCTTGACCGCGATCGTTCCGAGACCACTGACACTAGGCTTGCCTGTCACGAGGTCTGGATACTCAGTGCAGTCGCCGACCGCATAGACATCCTTCTCGCAGGTCTCGGTTCTGTCGTCAACGACAATCTGTTTCGTCACGCCAACGCTGCACCCAACCAGCTTCGCCAGCTCAGTCTCGCCGCGCTGGCCGGTTGCAACGACAATCAGATCCGCATAGAACTCCCGCTCTTCGCCCGTTTTCCTGTCCTTGGCCACGACGCCATTGGACTTCTCATCACCGAGAAGCTCAGTCACCTGATACTCGGTGAACATCTTGACGCCGTGTTTGGCAATAGCCTCGTTCATCAGCTGCGCCATGTCGTCGTCGATCATAGCAAGGATGCAGTTCGACAGATACTCGACGATCGTCACCTTGCAGCCCCTGATCATCAAGGCCTCGGCGACTTCAAGACCCACAAGGCCTGCACCGATGACAACTGCCCTCTTGCCCTTGGTTCCCAGTGATTGGATGCCTCTCGCGTCCTCTATAGTCCTCAAAACGAAAACGCCTTGCTTCAGCTCGCCTGGTTTGCCGCCTTCTTTGACCACTCCTTTGATGGGCGGGACGGCGGCCCGAGCGCCCGTGGCCAGTATCAGAGAGTCATAGGGCAGCTCCAGCCTCTTGTCAGGACACTTGACGTGGACAATCTTCTTCGCCTTGTCAACGGACTCAGCGGAACTTCCAAGGAGACACGCAATCCTGTTCTTCTTGAGCCTCTCCTCCGGGGCCTCGATGAGGTTGGTGAGTTCGGGAATTATGCCGGAAATGCCATACGGCAGCCCGCATCTGGAATACTGTGGATACGGCTCGCGTTCAACGATAGTTATCTCGGCGGTCCTGTCCGTCTTCCTTGCGAACTGAGCGGCTGTCGCACCCCCGCAACCACCGCCGACAATCACGATTCTCCGAACCATTAGCGCACTATCCCCGCGAGCCATCGGATAACATCGTTACCGTTAAATTGTTTCCACGTCCATCGGCTGAGGTGACGCGCGATATGACGGATGGCCGAGCCAGATGGCGAAAATGTGTCCACCAAAGACTTATTAACCCCTTCTGCATTGGCACCTTTCCCTAGGCATGTAGGAGAGCCGCACGCTCGCATGTACTACACCGGAGGGAACACAAGTGGTAGATCAACACCTCGTCGACATCATGAAAAAGCTTCAAGCCGAGTCGAAGCAGAGGAAGTTTTTGGAATCAGTTGAACTCGCAGTCAACCTGAAAGACATCGACCTGACCAACCCAAAGAACAGGCTTCAGGAGGAAATCATCCTCCCGAACGGCCGGGGAAAGCAGATTAGGGTCGGCATCTTCGGTAGCTCCGAGATGGCGATGAAAGCTAAGGGAATAGCCGACGTGATCATCCAGCCCGAAGAGCTCGAGACTCTCGCATCCAACAAGTCGAAGGCCAAGAAATTCGCGGGGACCGCAGATTACTATCTCGCTGAGGCACCGCTCATGCCAACGATCGGTAAGCGCCTAGGCGTCGTCCTCGCCCCGAGAGGCAAGATGCCGAAGCCGATACCGCCGGGCTCGGACCCGAAGGCGGCGATCGAGAAGCTGAGGAGCAGCGTAACCGTCAGGACGAGAGACAGGAAGACATTCCATTTGCCCATAGGAACGAAAGATATGTCCGCGGAGAAGCTGGCCGAGAACCTCGACGCAGTCCTGAAGAGGCTTCTGACCAAGCTCGAGAGGGGCAAGATGAACATCCAATCGGCCTATGTGAAGACGACCATGGGTCCGTCAATCAAGGTGATGTGAGATGGCGCACGTAGCAGGCTGGAAGAAAGACGCCGTCACGGACCTCGCCAAACAGATCTCCAAGAGCAAGGTCGTGGGCATAATCAATGTCCACGGAGTGCCCGCCCCAGCGTTCCAGACCATGAGGACGAACCTCAGGGGCAAGGCCGAGATCACGATGCTGAAGAACACCCTTCTGAAGATCGCGCTCCAGCAGGCGGGCAAGGACAAGAAGGGGCTGGACATGCTAGCCGCGAGTGTCGACGGACAGTGCG
Organism: Thermoplasmata archaeon; assembly: GCA_022865445.1. GTDB lineage: Archaea > Thermoplasmatota > Thermoplasmata > UBA10834 > UBA10834 > COMBO-56-21. Next base: position 9,741 of record JALHSX010000039.1, read on the forward strand.
CGGTAGTCACATCAGAGCTCAACCCGTTCAGACTGTTCAAGCAACTGGACTCCACCAAGACCAAGATGCCCGCTAGGGGAGGAGAAGTGGCCCCGGATGACATCGAAATCAAAGCCGGTGAGACTCCTTTCAAGCCAGGCCCCGTGGTCGGTGAGCTGCAGAAGGCCGGTCTGCCGGCTGCCATCGAGCAAGGCAAGGTCGTCATCAAGAAGGACAAGTTACTCGTGAAGAAGGGCGACAAGATCCCGAGAGACGTCGCGCTCGTGCTCTCGAAGCTCGAGATCTACCCGCTGACCGTAGGACTCGACCTCAGCGCGGTCTTCGAAGACGGCATGATCTACAAGAAGGATGTGCTAGCAGTCGATGACGCGATGGTCTTGAGCCAGGTCAAGTTCGCCGCGGCAGG
>JALHSX010000266.1 GCA_022865445.1 Thermoplasmata archaeon
ATTGAAGAAGAGAAAGGCAGTGCAAGCTCATTGCTCTCACAACTGAGTTCGACCTGAACGGTTGCTCGATGAGCTTCGATTCAGCCCAGAGAGAAAGGTGACTCCGCTCTTGACCCTGCACTCCGCCGAGATAAGTCGTCTCTTCTTCCCGGGGGCGCTGGAGAGAGTTGACCGGCGTTCAGTCTACGCACTCTGTGTAATTCCTGAGTTCATGCTTGTCGAACTCGCTATGGATAATCCTGTAGAGATTGATACTCGCATAAGGGCAGAAAACGTGCCCGATTTGTGGATCAATTAGAGGCTCGTTCTTCAGTGCCCTCTTTATCGGTTCACACATCAAGGCATTTCGACAAGTCCCCTGCGCTTCTCCCTCTATCTGAAAGAACGAACCGCATTTGTGTGCTTCAAGAAACTGGAGATGACTTTCGATGCCGGAACACTTTGGGCACACCAGATGATTGCCCCTTGTCTTATTGCCGCAGCTTACGCACTTCACATTCGTTGAATACCTCTCCCTGTTATATAAGCCTCATTGAGAAGGTCTAATCACCACCCGACTTTTGACAGAACCCTTGTTGAGAGGGGGGTGGGGAGTCACTCCATAATCTCTTACGCGCCTCCTTAGCACCCCATGTTTCTCAAAGAGTGTGACTCGGTTGTTCCCGACGTAGCTAACGAGAACGGGCTAATTAGCCCGTTGTTCCAGCTAGTTAGCCAGCCTCCCCGAAACCCCTGAATTCTAATGCGCAATTATTATATAGAAGCGCTAACATAATCAATTGTCCGAGGTTCGAGACTCGCCTGATCCAGAGTCGAACGGCCTGATCAAGAGTAAGGAGTTGAGGATCACGGGATCTCGCGCTATTCGGTGGTTGTCATGGCAGAAAAGAAAGAGAAGATCCTACGCGTCGTCCAGGCCAAGTCATCCGACGACGGCAAGGGGATAGCTAGAGTCGACCCAGCGCTCATGAGGATCCTTCAGTTGAGTCAGGGCGACACCGCGATCGTAGAGGGCACGAGAGCGACCGCTGTAACGGTCTACACAGGCTACCCAGAGGATGAGAACCGTGGGACCGTCAGGATCGATGGTTCGACGCGCAAGAACGCGGGCGTCGGCCTCGACGAGAAGGTTTCCATCAAGAAGGTCGTGCCGAAGCCAGCGACCAAGGTCACGCTCGCGCCCACTCAGCAGCTCAAGATCATGGGAGGGGAACAGTACCTCGTCCAGACGCTTGAGGGCCGCCCGATCGTGAAGGGCGACCTGATAGAGGTCAACATAATGGGGAGGAAGTTCGACCTCGTCGTTCAGAGTTTTCAGCCGGCGTCGGAAGCCGGTGTGATCCAGAGCTTCACAGAGGTCAAGCTGAGCGAGAAGCCTGCGAAACAGGAGGTCGCCAAAGGCCCGAAGGTCGCATACGAGGACATCGGCGGCCTGAGGGATGAGGTCGACAAGGTGAGGGAGATGATCGAGCTCCCCCTGAGGCACCCCGAGCTCTTCGAGAAGCTCGGCGTCGAGGCTCCGAAGGGCGTCCTCCTCCACGGGCCTCCGGGTACTGGCAAGACTCTTCTGGCCAAAGCGGTGGCATCCGAGACGAGCGCCAACTTCACATCGATAGGCGGCCCGGAGATCATGAGCAAGTTCTACGGCGAGAGCGAGGAACGCCTCAGGGAGATATTCAAGGAGGCCGCCGAGAACGCTCCGAGCATCATATTCATAGACGAGATAGACTCCATCGCTCCGAAGCGAGACGAGGTCACGGCGGAGACCGAGCGCAGGGTAGTGGCGCAGCTCTTGGCTTTGATGGACGGCTTGGAAGGCAGAGGAAAGGTCGTCGTGATAGGAGCTACGAACAGGCCGAACGCGCTAGATCCCGCAATCAGAAGGCCTGGAAGGTTCGACAGGGAGATCGAGATAGGGATACCCGACAAGGAAGGGCGTCTCGAGATAATCGAGATCCACACGAGGGGGATGCCCCTGGCTGATGATGTGGATCTTGTTCAACTGGCAAACATGACCCACGGCTATGTTGGCGCAGATCTCGCGGCTCTGGCAAGAGAGGCTGCCATGCGCGCATTGAGGAAGGTGCTTCCAAGCATAGACCTCGAGGCTGAGACCATACCGCTCGATGTGCTGAACAGCCTCCAAGTCACCATGGGCGACTTCATGAGCGCATATAGGGAGATGCAGCCATCGACTCTCAGAGAGGTCCTGCTCGAGACGCCGAACGTCAAGTGGGAGGACGTCGGCGGGCTGGAGCAACCCAAGCAGGTGCTCATGGAATCCGTCGAATGGCCGCTCAGATACGGCGCGCTGTTCAAGCACATGAACGCGACACCGCCGAAGGGAATACTCCTCTACGGGCCGCCCGGAACGGGAAAGACGCTTCTTGCAAAAGCTGTCGCGACCGAGAGCCACGCCAACTTCATATCGGTCAAGGGACCGGAGTTCCTGTCAAAGTGGGTCGGCGAGAGCGAGAAGGCTGTGAGGGAGACCTTCAGGAAGGCCAGGCAGGCGGCTCCTTGCGTGATATTCCTTGATGAGATTGATGCGATCGCGCCCGTGAGAGGCAAATCAAGCGACTCGGGCGTGACGGAGAGAGTCGTCAGCCAGATCCTGACGGAGATGGACGGCCTTGAGGCGCTCCACAACGTGGTCGTCATAGCGGCCACCAACAGGCCCGACATCATCGACCCGGCCCTTCTCAGAGCCGGGAGGTTCGACAGGCTCGTCTTCATACCGCCACCGGACTTGGAAGCGAGGAAGGAGATACTCAAGATCCACACCAAGGGCAAACCTCTCGACAAGGACGTTGACCTGGACAAGCTAGCCGCGAAGATGAATCATTTCAGCGGAGCGGACATAGCTGCCGTGTGCAACGAGGCCGTGATGCTCTCGATAAGGGACTATGTGCTCGAAGGCGGGGACCTCGACCAGGATAAGATCAGCAGGCGCAGGGTGAGCATGAAGTACTTTGTGAAAGCCCTGGAGAATGTGGAGCCGATGAGCGAGGACGACCTCAAGAAGTACGAGAGACTGTCCTTGAACACCATGTACAGATGATTGACATCAGATGCAATCTTAAAATCGGATGACGCGATATGTGATGGGAGACGAAGGAAACCGATGGTAGCGAAAAGGGAAGAGCTGATTTCGCGGATAAGGGAAACGCTCGGCAAGAGCGGTTTCTTCGTCTCGGACCCGCACAACATAAGGAGCATCAGCTTCGACATAATCGCCCGAAGGGACAAAGAACTCCTGATCATCAAGGCGCTCTCGAACATCGATTCCCTCTCGAGCGATGACGCCGAGGAGCTGCGCATACTCGCGAGCGCCCTCACCGGCAGCCCGATGGTCATAGGGCTTCATTCCAGCTCCGGAAAGCTGGACGGCGGCATTCTGTACTCCAGGTTCGGCATACCGATCATCTCCGAGGAGACATTCCACGAGCACATGCTGGAAGGAGTGCCCCCTTTCGTCTACGCTGCACCTGGCGGGCTCTATGTCCGGTTGGACGGCGAGACGCTCAAGAGGATCCGTCAGGAGAAGAACATCTCGCTGGGAATGCTGGCCGAGATCGCCGGCGTTTCAAGAAAGGCCATCCAGATGTACGAGAGCGGCATGGGAGCCATGATCGAGATAGCTGCGAAGATAGAGGAGTACCTGAACGAGCCGATAGTCATGCCGCTCAACCCGTTCTCGTACACCAAGGAGATGGCAAGGACTCTCCGAACATTCGATGATTTCAAAGGCCTCAACAGAGAAGTATTCGAGATGCTCAGGGAGATCGGCTACTCGGTGGTGCCGACCATCAGGTGCCCGTTCGACGCGTTGGCGAGCGAGGAGGATGTCCTCCTTCTGACTGGGATAGAGGACAACCCCAGCATGACCGCACGAAAGGCGAGGGTTGTTGGCAACATATCCAGAGTTACTGAGAAGAAGTCGGTCATATTCGTCAGGCAGGAGACCAGCATCGAGGCGATCGATGGCACGCCCCTTATCACTAAGGACGAGCTACGAAGGGCAGACGATGTTGATGATGTCCTCGAGCTCATTCTTCAACGCGAGAAGAGAAAGAAGGCGTGACCTTGGAGAAGTTGAAGGTAGACGGCTGCACGATCCATATCCTGAGCGTGATCAAAGGGCTGAAGTCCGAGACCGAGAAGGTGCGAAAGGCCTTCGAGGAGACCAAGCCGGATGTGGTCGCGATCTCCCTGTCCAGAGAGGAGGTCGAGGGATTGAAGAACATACCTGATGACTATGAACCTGAACTGTCCAGGTACGATGAGATCTATGCCGAAGGGCTTGGCAGGTTCGGCGAAGTGGCTGCTCCTCCTCCTTGCTACGTCGCGACCCTGGAGCTGGCTCAGCATGAGGGCATTCCCCTGATACCGGTCGATATGGACGAACAATCGTACACGGATCTCTATTGCGCGGTGGTTCCCGGAACCGCGCTGTTCAGGCACTCCACGAGGATATGGCTCCTGAAGAGGAGGACTTTCAGCGACGACAGCCCTGAGAAGTTTGTACTGGCCTGGGACAAGGCCGTGAACAATATGGAAGGGTTCAGATTGATTGAGCGCAAGCGTGCGCAAGCGATGGCGAAGGGCATCAAAAAGGCATGCGCTGGATCAAAGGATCTCTTGGCGGTGATCGAGTTCGAGAGGGCAACTGATGTGCTGGACATCCTGAGAGAAGAAGCCTAAAAATAGTGTTTTGAAGGGGTTTAGGTATCGCCTTTTTGCCGGCGAGGTCTTGAATCCTAGTCCACGATTGTAAGGTTCGCAGCCACCACGATGTCGACCCACGGGTCCTTGGCCTGCCCGACCGGCGTATCGATCAGCCAGCTCTTCACGCTGAAGTACCGCCAGTAAGTGCCCGAACCGTTCCACAGGTTCATGTAGAACCCTATGTAGGAGTTGAATGTGGACGGGTTTGTGAGGTTTGTAACGAGTATGTCGGAGAATCCATCACCGTTGATATCCACTACATCGAACAATGTGGGAGCGAGGCCCGTGAAGAATCCCGTGCCGACTTTGGTTGCCGAGGAGACAAAGAACGTTGATGTGGCACCAGGGAATGGAGCTCCTGCGGCAAACTGCCTGGTCAGAAGCACCCAAGACGTGGTATAGTTGTACACATTCCAGAGCGAGTTCTTGGCAACGACAATCTCCAGGTAGTGATCGCCTGCTGGATCCCCATTGACACCATCTATCGACCCGATCCTTACGCATGTGTAGCCTGCGGTTGCCGGCACGACATTCTGGCCAACATAGCCGGAGAACAAGTCAGTGTATACGGCTGCCATGTCAACTTCGATGTAGTCCGTAGGCACGCCGCTTGAGCTCATCGTATTGGAGTCGGTGAATCTCAGGTACATTACCTTGCTCTGAACGCTTGATGGCAGCGTGAAGTTGTACCATTTCCACGAAGTGCTGTCTATCGTGATGACTGGTATGTAGGTCGTGCCGTCGGTCGAAATCCATGCATAGAACACCTCGCTGGAAGACCCGCCGCTCGCACCGATTCTTGCGACAACCGTGAGCTGCTGGTCGGGGGTATTGGCGAGCTGCTGGAACTTCATAGTTGTGACCAGATGGCCAATTTGCCCTGATCCTGTGCTGTTCTCTGAGAACTGGACGGCCACATTATCCACCAGTTGGGTATTGGACACATTGTTGGCGGTCTTGGCGCCTTGCCCGACCACACAGCCACTGGAACCATACGTAGCATCAAGTACCTTCTTGGTGCCTCCGGCAGCAGTCCAGTAGTTCACATTCACTCCGTTAGCGCCACCCGAGAACGCCAAGGTAGTGTCCGCAGTGGCAATATCAAGCCGGCCGTCATTGTTCACGTCATCGATGTCGAAGTCGACGCTAGTTCCGGTCGATACTGCATACGTGCCCTTCTTGTCGGTGGTTCTGTCGGCCCACAGGGCTTTGTCGAAGAAGTACTTCAGATCGTAGACATAGATCTTGCCGCCGGCCAGAACAACCAAATCTGCCCGACCGTCGCCCGTCATATCCCTAAGATCGATCTTTGATATAGTCGAGCCTCCCCAGCCACTTGGAGCGAAGATCCAGCCGGTGGAGCCGTATGTCGTGTTGTATATCACGACTTGGCTGTTGGAATTGCTGTATGCAAAGTCATCGTGTCCATCTCCATTCACATCGCCGAAGGCGATCCATGAAACTCGGGACGCGTACGCATCCGGTCTGGAAATCGCACTTCCAGACTGCCATGTGCCGAACGTGTTCAAAGTGTTCTGGAATAGCATCAGCTGGTTGCTCGAGGCCATGCCCGCCAGGAGATCCTTGGCACCGTCGCCGTCGATGTCGCCCACTGCCATTGCCGTGACGGTGTAGTCTGTGCTAGAGCCAGGAGTGCTCTCCGACTTCCACAGGACTCTTGAGCCGAACAGGTTACTGTTCTGTATGTAAAAGGCGTACTCTCTCGTGTTGAAATTCCCGTTGCCTTCCGCCATTCCGGTCGTGCCGGCGAAGAAGTCGGCACGGCCGCCGGCGCCATTGATGAAGACCTGCTCAGACAGCGAATACATCCCTTCATTCGAATCGTTCAGCTTCGAGATGAACAAGCTGTAAGTGTTGTTGCCGGCCCGCCACTGAACGCCATTGTTGAGTCTTAGGTCTATGCTGAAGTTGTAGTAGTAAGAGGTGCCGCTGCTGAATTTTCCGATCGAGCTGATCATGGCTCCTGCAGGAGGTACACCATAGAGCTCCGCGTTCTTCACGCCGTCCGTGATCCGCACCTCGGCCACGCTAGGAGCCGCCGGCAGTGTGTCCGTATCTTGCACTTGCACAGCGACATATATCTTGTACTTGTCAGTTGATGAGACCTGATACGGCTTCGATGATACATTGCCCCATGAGACGGTATGGCCGGAGTCCTGGAACAGGAAGATCTGCGGATAGAATGTGATGGGTGAACTCGAATCGGTGATAAAGATCGTCTTGTCACCTCCGTACGCACGCTGAGGGTCACCGGTGCTCGGTTGATTCTTCAGCGATATCTCAAGCGAATACGCACCGGCTGGCAAAGGCGAAGTGTTGAACTGGCACTCGTAGAGGTAGATTCCTCCGCCGCCGCTCATCGGGTAGAACGGATTCGAGGCAGTGCTGCTACCGTTGAAACGCGGGGCTACTGACAGGCCGGTCCTGATATCTATCAGCGTCAGCTTGTTCTCAGTGAGGATGTTGGCCATGACCTTGCTGGCGAACCTGACAAAGACATATCGATCCTTTGCGAAGCTCGTTACTGAGCTAGATGTCTCGGCAATGCCCCTCGGGGTGCCGTTCAATATGCGCTCTCCGAATATCCCGATGCCCTGATTGTCATAGAACCACTTGATGTAGGTAGGCAGGAAGCTGTCCCCCGACGGCGGCTGCTCTTGCGGGTTGATGTCCTGGTACTGGATATCGACAGGCAATTGCAGGATGGACATCGTGAAGGATGAGATTGATTGGTGGCCATGGTTGTCCCAGGCATGTATGAAGATGATCCTTCCATCCAGCTTCGATGCACTCAGTTCCCTGCCGAGTATGTTCATGAAGTCCCACTGGTAAGTGTCGCCGTTCTTGGTGTAGTCCGTCCTTTTTTGAGAATACGATATCGACTTGTCCGTCTCCAGCTGAGAACTATCTATCCATATTCCGGGAGTCGTCGTGTTGAGATCGCCGTCAGGGTCAGTGATCGTGACGAAGAAACTGAAATTCTGCCACTCTCTGACCGGATCGGCAGTCGGGGTTTGGTTGTCCGAATCGACATACCTCTGCAGTATGTTCGGAGCATTCCCGCTAGTGCCACCTGTCACCTGGCTTGACCAGATGGCCGACTTCTTGACCATGTCGACAACTGTGACGGTTATCTTGCTGGAATAGGATTCGGTCGAGAGGGTGACGGTCCATACGATACCTGTTGTCCATGTGGTTGTCCCCTTCAACCCGAGGCTCGGATTGGACATGTTGTAACGTGTGTTGACGCCGTCGACCTCGACCAATGCTATGCAATCCTTTGCTTTGATTGAGTCTCCGCCCGTATGAGTGACGGTCAGGACGGCCGTGGTCCCATCGGTTCCGAAGGTCACCTTCGCGGCGAAGTCCGCCTTGGTCGCCTGCTCGGGGACGGGCATCTGTTGCACGAACGCCATGATCCCGCTGAACAGGGTGACCGTGATCATGAGAATCAGGATGTTGCCGATGATCTCGGATACACCGAACTCGCTCCAAGCCTTCTTCTTCCTAAGTTCCAAATCCATATGGTCAGTCCTCCGGGGAGAGAGAACATTCTGCTATTGTCCGTTTCAACGTGTTGGACCGTATATAAACGTGTTGAGGTCATTACCAGCTACCAGCCGAGGAATCCACGGACATTCCGAGCCGCGGAAAAACCATCACGATTATATAAGCACAGGGGCATCATACGAACCGATGCCAGAGCCTGGCCAGCTCAACGTGAATGACAGGGTTCTCCTCCACCTTTGCAGGTTTGCGACGGACGTTCCGCCTGAAGAGTATCCCGCGGATTGCACGCAGGCCGGGATAGCCATCGCCGTGGGGATATCGCGCACGCACGTCCCGCGCGCTGTTAGGGGACTCGTCAAAGACGGATTGGTCATCGAGCTTACCGCGAGAGTCAAAGGGCATGACAGGCGCATGAATGTCTACGCCGTGACTACGGAAGGCTTGAACAATGTAGATCGACTTTGGAAGACCCTATTGACACTCTCCTACCCCGTTCTAGGCGACGGCAAGACCACCGAGATGACGGGGAAGGATATCGAGGAACTTGTCGGAAGGAAACGGGCAATCGCCGCGATCTCGCAGATGCGGGACGGCGTCGTACGGATCCACGAGACGAGGAGGGCTCCGGTCAGAGAGCTGAAGGAAGCGCCCGCCGTCGGAGCGTTCTACGGTAGGGAACCTGAGCTGAAGCTCATGGACGACTTTATGGACTCAGACGCGAAGGTGCTTGTGGTTCTCGGCAACAGGGGGTATGGTACCACCGCGCTCACGAGGAAGTTTATTGAGGGTCAGGAGGAAGAGGATGTCCTTTGGGCTGCTCTGACCCCCGAAACCGCGGCAAAGGAGCTGGAGAGCAAGCTCATCGATTTCGGCAAGAGGGTCAGGAAGGATGTCACAACCTTCTCCGAAGTGCTCGGACTGGGGAATGCCATCCTTGTCTTCGACGACTACTTCTCAGCGAGCGACGACCTGGTCGAGCTTTTCGCGGACGCGATAGACAACGCCAAGGATGCCAAGATAGTCATCAGCGCAAGGCAGGAGACGCCGGCCTACAGCTGGTTCTACCAGAAGAAGCATGTCGATTCCGGCACGGTCCAGGAACTCAAGATCAAGGGCTTGGACGAGAACAGCGCGAAGAGGATGCTCGGGAACGACAAGATCGAGAAGGACGCCTTGAGAAGGATAATGATGATGACGAGGGGGCAGCCGATGATACTGAAGTTGCTCAAAGAAGAGAACTTCAAGGAATTGAAGAAGAACACGGTCTTCACTTCGGAGGAGATCCGGTATCTCCTGTTCCTCAAGGACAAAACGCAGTAGCCGAGATCACCACTCGATACCTTCTCTCGCAGCGTGCCCGTCATCGAACGGATTCTTCCTGCTTTCGATTATTGAGACGTAGTCCGCATATTCGATGAACTCTATGGGGGCGTTCCTTCCGGTGAGCACGATCTCGGGTCCCTCCTTGCGGGACCTGAGAAGCGAAAGGACCTCCTCCGAGCTGATGAGGCCGAAAGAAACCGCGACGTTGACCTCGTCCAGCACGAGCATCTTGCAGTCGCCTTTTGTCAGGATGTCTCTTGCCAGCCTGAGCGCGTCTCTCGCGCAGGATCTGTCTCCCGCCGCTATGTGCTTCGGGTCGACGAACCAACCCGTCCCGAACTGCGCGACCTCTATTCCCCCGGCCTTCCTCGCATAGAGCACTTCACCGGTGGTCTCACCTGTTTTCAGGAACTGAACCACGCAGACCTTGAGCCCGTGACCAGCGGACCTCATGGCCATGCCGAACGCTGCCGTGGTCTTGCCCTTGCCTGCGCCCGTGATGAGATGCACCTTGCCTAGGCCTTCGCTTCCAGACATCCAGACCAGGAAAGACTTGCTCATAGAAAAATGGTACTAACCGAAGACGTCCTCATGACGCCGCTGCTCGCCAGGCAAGGAAAACTCCCTCTCGAGAAGGCCGAGCTGCTGCGTCTCGAACGTCCTCGGATCGATGGGCACCAGCAGGAAGGAGCCCGACATCGCTACCTCCTCGTTAGTCAGTTGTATGGCCTTCATGACAGGGGCGAACCCGTTCTCCGTTATCAGATACTCGAGGCCGTCCAGTATGACCACAGAGCCTGGATTCGCCTTGATGAAGTCCGAAATGGTGCTGTGTATCTTCATCAGCCGCGTGGGCTCGAGGCTCATGATGCCGCCAGTCGGCTTCGACGACTTCGCGATCCACATGATGGGGCAGTCCAAGCTGTACAGCTGTTGCACCCGGTTCGGATGGGTGCGAGTAATGACTAACCCCCGCTTGCCCTCAGAAACGAGCTTCTTGAACACCTCGAACGCACGAGGAACTCCCTTGTCCGTGAAGAGATACGAGCTCCCGCTCTTGAGGGCTTGGTCATCTTCGCCATTCATGCAGTTTTCTTACCTCAGACCAGCCTGGACCGCAAGACCCTCGTCCGTGATGTCTATCAGCTGTCTTCCCGTTGTGTGCTTCGTCCCCCTCATCTTGAGGACTTCGAGGAACTTCCGTCTCACCTTCTCCTCTTCGGGATACGACAGCATCACGACGCCATCGACCATGTATGATTCCTGGCTGTGCGAAATGTCATCGTAAGACATCTCCGCGGTCACGAGAGTGAGGCAGTTGAAAGCCTTGAGGTACGCGAAGAGCTCGTGCATGAACTCCCTCGTCTCGCCGCGCCATTGAAGCATGTCCGTCATGGGCGTGATCGGGTCGATCACTATCCTCAGCGGCTGGAACTGCTCGATCTTCTTCTTGATGATGTTGAGCATGTCGCTGGGGTTCTTCATCAGCGTCGGACCGATGTCGATGAAGTTGACGACTCCTTTCTCCACCAGCTCCTGGCTGTAGAACGAGAATGAGGACAGGAATTTCTGTACGAGCCACTGCGGCTCTGAGATCGCGGTTATGTACAGGCTTTTCTCGCCCTCCCTCGCACCGTGGAACAGGCTCTGGACAGCGAGCGTGGTCTTCCCCGTACCGGGCTCACCAGCAACCAGGATCGCGGAAGGAAACGGGAAACCGCCCTGGAGCATGCCGTCGAGACCAGGTATGCCCGTGGTCTTACGGGTCATCTCACAACACCTCCGTGTCTATGACAAACACGCACTTGTCGTCTCCCTTCGATGCGCACTTGCGCTCGTGACAGTAAACATCCTTCCCGGATCTCTCCTCGAAGACCTTCGCAAGCAGGCCTCTGAGCATGTGGCAGGTGGGGGAATCTGAGTTGGACACCTCGATCGAGCCGACGACTGTGATCGTATCGCCCTCGAAGTTGATGTCGGTGACCCAGCCTTCCTTGATCAAGGACTCCTTCAAGCGCAACAGCTCAGTCCCCGAAGTCCTGATGAGCCTGTCTCCTACGATTCGGCCGCTCCTGTAGAACATCCCGTGGGATGCGAAGGTCATGACGGTTTCGTAAAGCCTCTTTATCTCGACGAGCTCCTCCCTGCG
>JALHSX010000267.1 GCA_022865445.1 Thermoplasmata archaeon
AAGAGGCGAAGCGATCCCGATTCCTTGGGGACATAATCGCGCACGACATCAACAACTACAACCAGGCGGTCACGAGCTATCTGCAGATGGCTCTCGAAAGCAAGGGCGTCCCCGAGAAGACCGCAACCTATCTAGAACGAGCATCGTCATCTGCATGGAGCATCAGCGAGCTCATCCAGAGGGCTGACAAGCTCATCAAGATCGAGGAGGAGGGCGCTCACAACCTAGGGCCAGTCGAGCTGGGCGAGGTTCTGAAGGAGAGCGTCGCCGAGGTCATGCGGAGTCGCACCGAGAAGGAGGTCAAGTTCGATCTCAAGCTCGGGAGCCACAGGTATTTTGTGACTGGTAATGAGCTGGCGAATGAGATATTCACAAACATCCTTGAGAATGCGGTCGTGTACGACCCACACGAGAAGATATCGGTCGAGGTCAGTATAGGTGAGTTCAGGATCGAGCCGAGGGAGTATTGGTGCGTTTCCGTAGCCGACCATGGCATCGGCATCCCAGACTCGAAGAAGAACGTCGTGTTCGGCAGGATCCAGACGGGTGATGAACGTTTGGTCGCAAACGGTTTTGGCTTATCCATAGTGAGGGCCATCGTCGAAGGGTACCATGGCATGGTCTGGGTTGAGGATCGGGTCTCGGGCGACCCGTCTAAGGGAAGCGTCTTCAGGGTGGCCCTTCCGATGGCTTTGTCGAAGTGATTAGTCGTCGTTTCCGTCCCCGACCCGTCCGAGAAGGTTTATTCATTGTTCTACGATAGGGGAGTCCGTTGGGAATGATGAGACTTCAGGGCAGAGTGGCTTTGATCACGGGAGGCACGGAGGGAATGGGGTTCGCCACGGCAGAGCTATTCCTTGAAGAGGGCGCGAAAGTAGTGATCACCGGCCGCTCCGAAGAGAAAGGCAGAAGAGCGCTACGAAGACTGAGCAAGCTGGGAGCGGTGGAGTTCGTCAGAGGCGATGTCTCTCGCTCGGCGGATGCCAGGCGAATGGTCGATAGGACGGTGAAGCGGTTCGGAAGGCTGGATATTCTGTTCAACAATGCAGGCGTCTATCTTGAGAGATTCGCGGAAGACACGACCGAGGAGGAGTGGGATAGAGTCCTCGACATAAACCTCAAAGGGACTTTCCTTGTCACGAAGTTCGCCATACCCCACATGAAGAAGCAGCGTCGTGGGTCGATAATCAACAACTCGTCAGATGCTGGGATCATCGGCAACCGTGCCTGTCCAGCATACTGCGCTTCGAAGGGGGCCATAACGGTGATGACGAAGGCGATGGCGCTTGACTATGCCAAGTTCAATATCCGGGTCAATTGCGTGAACCCGGGCATCATCGACACGCCAATGCTAAGGCGCGACGCGCGCACATCTAGAGACGTCGAGGCGTATTTGAGAAGCGCAGATGAAGTACAACCGATGGGTAGGGTCGGCAGGCCAGAGGAAGTGGCGAATGCAGTGCTGTTCCTCGCCTCTGATGAGGCGTCATTCATCACCGGGACCGCGCTTTCAGTCGATGGCGGCACTACTGCTCAGTGATTGGTCAGAAAACGTAGTAGATCAGGTAGATGGCTTCCCCTGATAGGAACGTGACAAACCAAAGCAAATAGAGCGGATTCGACAAACGCTTGTGCAACTTCATCGGCTTGCGGGTCCTCCATTGGACGATGCCGGTGCCTAGAATGGTGAGTTCCATGGCTATGACGATGACGGCCACGATGCCATGCACTGCGAAATAGACGACTAGTCCTGGCGTGATGTCCAGGATGCTTCCTTCGACACTGGTCCCAGCCAGACGGAACAACATGTAGAATGTCGATAGGCTGAGGTCCCAGACAATCCCGACCGTCCCCGTCAGCTTGTGATATGGGAGTTTCCTTCTACCGCTCAGGTACGCGTGTGTGAAGAGGAACGCGACTGGTATAAGGGCGACCGCGATGAATGTGCTGACCCAAGGTGCGTCTGGCATTAGGCAGCGGAAGCAGTCCTGACGAACACCTTTTCCGGTTCTTTCGCCAAAAACGCTATATCGATTGTACGATGTGCGACATCTCTGAGTGTGGTCTGATGGAAGACGGCAAACGGAACCATCTGGAAATCCTTAGGAATGCCATATCGATGGAGATCGAAGGAAAGGAGTTCTTCGAGGAAGCTTCGGGAAAGGTCAAACACAAACGCGCGAAAGACACATTCATCAGTCTCGTGAAGCAAGAGCAAAGGCACTTCGACATACTGAGTGCTGAGCTGTCGAGGCTCAGCGACGGCAAGGGCTGGGCTTCACTAGCCGAGATGAAGGACACCACATCGGCCTATGACCGAAAATCCGTCTTCAAAGACAAGGACATCAAAAGGATTCGGCTAAGTCCCGATGCGGGCGAACTCGAGGTTCTGAAGGTCGGGATCGAGGTCGAGAAGAAGTCCATAGAATACTACAGGGATGCAGCGAACCAGACGACAGATCAGAACGCGAGGGGCATCTTCACTTGGCTCGTGGGCGAGGAAGCCGGTCACTTGACGATCCTAAGCGCGGAGTACGAGAACAGAACGGGATCGGGATTCTATTATGACAATATGGAATTCAGCCTCGAGGTAATGTGACATCGTCAGAGTGTCCCGTTCCTTATGGATTCCACTGTCAAAAGCAGGTCTGAAAACACTGCGTACGCGGTCTGCGTGATTCCCGGGCCTCTCTCGAAGATGGTAAGATCACCCATCAGATCTGTCTTCAGCGTCAGAGCGCTCGATGTTCCGTCAACAGACCAGAAAGGATGTTCGGAACCTATCCTCAGTGGCTCCACCTTCAACTTGACCTTGCCGTCCTCCCATCCAGCGGACGCAATCAGCTTGATCTTCTTCCCCTGAGCGTTCGCAACTTCGACGTCCGCCACGGTGATTTCCCCCACTCCCTTTCTATCGACTGCCCTCGGGGTAGTATCCGCCCCCATCAGGACGTTTGCAAGAGCAGTGATCTTAGCAGCTGCATCCCATCCGTCGATGTCGAGCGAGGGGTCAGCCTCAGCTATGCCCTTCCTCTGGGCCTCCGCTACCGCCTCCTTCATGCTTCTGCCTCCTGACATCTGATCGAGAACGAAGTTGGAAGTGCTGTTCAGGATGCCCTCTAGGCCGAGTATCTCGCACCCAGGTAGCGTTTTCTCCACCAAATTGAAGATCGGAGTCCCGTCCATGACGGTTCCCTCGAACCTCAGATGAACGCCCCTTGATCTCGCCATATCCCTCAGCTCATGGTAAGCGAATGCGATCGGCCCCTTGTTCGCCGTAATCACATCCATCCCGCAGTCGATAGCGGCCTTGATGTGCTCTATCGCTGGCTTCCCGTTTTCGATGTTCAGCGTCGTCAGCTCGATCATGAGGTCTGCGTCGCACTTCTGGATGATGCCGATGGGCATTTCCTTTGTCGTCTCGGGACCAAAGTCCGTGAGTGTCCCGCCATCTTTCAGACGCTCAAGCACATTCCCTAGATCAATGGCGTTCTTCGAAATCAGGGAACCCCTTGATCTCGTGGCTATGGCCAGCACCTCGACGTCGAGCCCCTTCTTCTTGAGCAGCCAGTCGCGCTTCGAAAGAAGCAGTCTGGCGAACTCCTGTCCAACATTTCCGAAGCCGATGATGGCCACTCGAAGTATCATGTCCAATCGCTTCCGTTATCGCAAGGTCTATGTTCCATATCTCCGGAGACTTCATTCGCCGAGGATGGAGCTCTGATCAGATCTTTGTGAACTCATCTTTCCCTGCGCCGCATTCGGGGCAGGTCCAGTCATCAGGAAGGTCCTCAAAGGACGTTCCTGGTTCAATCGACTGGGTCGGATCTCCTTTTTCCGGGTCGTATACGTATCCACAGACATTGCACTGGTACTTGTCCATGTTCCTCTCCTCCTCGATATTCGAATAATACTACTTGACACTGTTGCAGGCATTGGTCTCCGCACCTTGCAGGCCCAGGTCCGTGGGATTGCAGAATCTGGGGCTTGTCCATTTGTCGGCTGGTCCTCAATCGAAAGCGTTGGACTTCTCGTTATCTCGCCAATTGAAACGATTTCCAGTTATTGCAGACGAAATTCGAAATTCCAATCACGACAAAGCACTGATGTTTGAACTTATGCAGAAGAAAATCGCCTGGTTTTTGTTCCAAGAGATATGCTTAAGTACGTTCTTGCCAGTCTAGGCGACCGGGGGATTCAG
The DNA here is from genome assembly GCA_022865445.1 of Thermoplasmata archaeon. GTDB lineage: Archaea > Thermoplasmatota > Thermoplasmata > UBA10834 > UBA10834 > COMBO-56-21. The sequence goes on from JALHSX010000267.1 coordinate 4,202, forward strand.
GGCCTTCTGACCTCCGTTCGGCGAGCGAGGTGCGGCCTCTGAGTCGGGACGCAGCGCCTGACATATCTCGGCTAGGTGTTGGAAATGAAGATAAGGGACTTCAAGTGGTTGTTCGGCAGAAACAGCGAGTTCTGGCCGACGAACATGAAGACCGGCATGTGGGCATGGGTCGGACACAGATTGACGGGCATAATACTCGTCGTGTACGTGTTCATGCACCTGTCGTTCTTGACACAGGCTTCGCTGAGCCATGAGAAATTCGACAGCCTTATGCAAGTGACGGCGCAGCCAGCGTTCGTGTTTATGGATTTCATGCTCGTGTGCGCGGTCATTTATCACGCCATGAACGGATTCAGGGTCGTGCTGTTCGACATGGGTGTGGGAATCAGAAAGCAGAAGCTTGTTTTCTGGATCATGATGGCAATTGCTGCTGTGCTGGTCGCGGTCGGCTTCTGGCTCCTGTTCGACGCAGGTCTATTCAACGGAGAGTGGTTCTGATGGCTGATCAGAGGATAGCGACATCAAAGGTCGCTGGAACTTGGGCATGGTTCTTCCAGAGACTTTCAGCCGTCCTGTTGGTCATCCTGCTGGCGGCGCACATCATCGCCGCCCACTACTGGCATGTCGGGGAGGAGATATCAGTGGATACAGTGAACGAGAGGCTGAAGAACGTGGCCTTCATCGCGATAGACTACTCGATGCTGGCCATGGTCCTCCTCCACGGGCTCAACGGAACGAGGACGGTCCTGTTCGACTTCGACATGTTCATCAAGCGCAGGAAGGCGGTCGACATGGGGCTCTGGATACTCGGGATTGCGACGATGATCTGGGGCATTATCATCCTATGGCCTTTCATAGCGGGCTAAGGGGGCTGAAGAAATGTACTACCACAAGATCTTGGTAATCGGTGGTGGCCTGGCGGGCCTGAGAGCTGCCATAGAATCTGCGCCGAGGGCGGACACGGCCATCATATCTCAGGTGCACCCTGTGAGGTCCCACTCCGGGGCAGCCCAAGGAGGCGTCAACGCGTCCTTGGCGAACAACCCTGCGGCGGCAGATGACAACTGGGAGAAGCACGGTTTCGACACTGTGAAGGGCAGCGACTACCTGGCAGACCAGGACGCGGCAGAGATGATGACGAAGGAGGCCCCCGGCTGCATCTACGAGATGGAGCATTGGGGATGCCCGTTCTCGAGGACTGACGAGGGCAAGATCGCTCAGAGGCCTTTCGGAGGCGCAGGCTACCCTAGGACATGCTACGCGACAGACAAGACTGGACTCTACATGCTACACACGCTGTGGGAGCGCTCGGTGAAGCTGAACATACCGCTCTATGAGGACAGGGTCCTGGTGGACCTGGTTCTAGAGGGCGATGCGTGCAGAGGCGT
>JALHSX010000268.1 GCA_022865445.1 Thermoplasmata archaeon
ATAGAATCATGTTGCGCGGTAGAGCGCAACATTCGCGACAGATGGTTTTACTTCTTCTTGCCCTTCTCTTTCAGGGATGTGAAGAAATCGTGGTGGTCCTCTTCCTGCTCAAGGATCTCCTCAAAGATGAACCTCGTGGTCGGATCCGCTTCCGCGTCTGCAGCCTTCTCGATCTTCTTGTACAGACTGATCGCCTCGAGTTCCGCCTTGATGTCGTTGTCCACCATCTCCCAAAGCTCGCCTCCTACGTTGATCGGTGCGGGCTTCGTAGTTGGCACTCCGCCTAGGTACCAGAGCCTCTCGGCGATCTTCTCCGCGTGCTTCATCTCCTCGACTGCGATGTCCCTGAACTTGTCGCTAACGGCGTAGTGGTCGACTCCCATCCATTGCACATGCTGCCACATGTATTGGACGGAGACCTGGACCTCTCGGGCAATCGCTGCGTTCAACAAATCCTTCAACTTCTGTGATGTCAAGTTCATTCCTCCGTGCTTGTGAGGGTCTCGATAGGCCACAGCGACCTTCCCTCGACCCTCTGACCTGTCCGTGCGAAGTATGACGTGACCCCCCATAAACCTTTAGGCGGTCAAGCCGAGATTCACGGAATATTGGTGCCTTGGCAGTCACGCGTTCGCGAGGCGCACTCAGGTCACTGACAGGTATACCCACCATCGACCGAGAATGCCGTCCCGGTTATGAAGCTCGCGTCATCCGAGGCGAGGAACAGCACGGCGTTGGCCACCTCTCTTGGCACACCCAGTCTTCCGATCGGGTGGTACTCGCTGAGCTGTTTGCGATACTCCTCGACGGGCATCTTCCGTGCGCGTGCCTCCTGTCTGAACATCGGGGTGTCGATCTCCCCAGGGCAGACGCAATTCACCCTTATGTTTTTCTGACAGTAGTCCAGAGCTAGGCATTTGGTCATTAGCACGACGGCTCCCTTAGAAGTGTTATAGGCGATTGCGTTCCGGTCCCCGACGAGTCCGCTGCAGGATGCGTTGTTCACGATGACCCCTTTCTTCTGTTCGAGCATGATAGGAACCACCTCCTTCGACATTAGGAACACGCCTTTGACATTGACCGCCATGATACGGTCCCAGTCCTCTTCGGACACATCTTCCACGGTCCCTTCCACCAATATCCCCGCGTTGTTGAATAGGATGTCGATTCTTCCCCATCTGCTCTTGGCCTGCGCGACCATCCTCTTGACGTCTTTCGCGTTCGAGACATCGCCCACCAGAAGCTGAGGGTCGTGGCCTTTTCTCTTGAGTTCTCTGACCGCTTCGCTGCCTTTCAGCTTCGAAACGTCCGCTATTGTCACTTTGGCCCCTTCAGCGAGGAATCGTTCAGCAGTTGCCTTCCCGATGCCAGATGCACCGCCAGTGACTATCACAACTCTTCCCTCGAATCTTCTTTCTGCCAAGGTTACCAGACCGAACGGCGAATGCAGGCCGCTGCATTTAAGTTTGCGGGGCTGAAACCCAGCAACTACAAATAATCCGTGGTCTTTTGTTGTGATGCAACGCGTTGCTTGGAGTGACATCATGGTCAGGAAGGTCCTAGGCATCCTTGGAAGTCCGTGCATCGAGGGCAATACAGCAACCCTTCTGGACGCTGCCCTTGATGGTGCGGCGAAGGCTGGCCATACTGTCGAGCGCATGGATCTCGCCCGTATGAACATCCATCCGTGCGATGCATGTGGTGAATGTGATTCTGGCACAGGCTGCGCGCAACACAACGACGACATGGGCAGGATCTTTCAAAATATAAGGGAGGTTGACGCGATGGTGCTAGCCTCCCCGATATTCTTCATGGGTGTGACTGCGCAGACCAAGGCGATGATCGACAGATGCCAGTGTTACTGGTACGAGAAATACGTGCTGAAGAAGAAACCATACGAAGGTCGGAGAAGGCCCAAGGGGCTGTTCATCTCGTGCGCTGGCTCTTCCAAACCGATCGTGTTCGATCCGGCAAGACATGTCGTGAAGTCGTTCTTCGCAGCCATAGACTATGAGTATGCCGGCGAGATCCTTCTGGGCAATACTGACGATCCGGATTTGAATGCAAGAAGAGAGACCGCTCTGGAGGAAGCCAGAGCCGCGGGCCGGAGAATTTGCCAGTGAGTTCGCGCTCGCGCCGATTCTATACGAATCAGCCTTTCGTCATGAATTGCACGATCCTGCTATACATACCGAAGGTGAGGGATTCGACATCGGAACGTCAGAGGTCCTTGACGACTATCGCGGGACAACATGACTTGCCGAATTGAGGACATGTCATGCAGTCATCGTTTTTCGGCGCACCCGGATCGTTAGCAGAGCTGATGCGGTATCCGATTCGCTCGAAGAACCTCGGCAGGCGAGCTATTGCCCAGAGCTTTCTCGCGCCTTTCGCAACTGCCTCCTTCTCGATGCGTGCGACAAGGGTCCTTCCGAGACCTCTGCCTCTCATGTTTTCGGCAACGGCCAGGCACTCTACCCTAAACAGATCGTCGCCTTTCTTCAGCGCTGCGCAGCCCACCAATATGCCGTCAAGATAGAAACCGTATGCGCTCACTATGCCCGTCAGGTGGTCGCTCTCAAGGCCAGACTCCCTGGCTAGGCTGAGCATTGCGGAGAAGTCATTCGTTTCTCTCAGTTCTGGCGTCTTCTTCATTGCCTCTGCCATACTGATCGATGATTGGATTCACGGGCTTATGTCTTTCGGGGTGATCACGAATGGTCGCCCTGCTGAGATATCTCTCCAAAGGCTCCGGCTATGTCAGTTCATCAGGCGCGTTCGCGACTTTTGGAAAGGAGACTCGGAAGCACGCACCTTGTGAGAAATCTCCGGGGATCCTGTCTTCCACAGATATCAATCCGTTGTACCTTTCAACCAATAGCGACACGATCGAGAGCCCCAATCCCGTGCCGGCGATGCCATAGGGTCGCTTAGCGAATCTCGAGAATATCTGATCTTTCTTGGAGTCAGGGATACCCCTTCCATGATCCGCAATCATGACGGTGACCGCGCTGTGTCCCTCGATGATCTTGATGTCCATCTCGGCTGTCGGCCCATGACTGTACTTTGCTGCATTGCCCATGATGTTGATGAATAGGTCGTGGATGAGTCCGTCAGCCATGACCGGGCTCAAAGGTTCCAGGCAGTCCATCTTGACTACGATGTTCTTCGTGGGGAAACTGCGTTTCAAGTCCGGAACGCACTTCAGTACGACTTCCTTGAGATGGTATTTCTCCTGTGGCAGGGTCTCAGATGTCCTAACCTCAGAGAACTTCCTGACGTTATCGACCAAGTTCTTTATCGACTCCCCCACGGCGACAACGTTCTTCGTGTAACCGAGCCGCTTGTCCTCAGGAAGCTCATTGGAGGCCATCATGTTCATGTAGTACAGCATCGGGTTGACCATGTTGCCAATATCGTGGACTATCAGGTCCAGATACCCCTGCGAATCGTTCATCGCGTTGACCGCATCTTCATAGGTCTTCGAATTCTCAATAGCAATCGCAGCGAGGTCCGCCAGGATCTGGATCCTGTCCACGACGTCTTTTGACGGGACCTTTCTGTCTGAAGGTTCATCGATCTCTATCCATCCGATCCAGTTGCCAAGCCTATCTGTCATGACGAAGTCGATGTAGTCCATCTCGTGCCAATCAGATGGAGAGCTGCGTGGGACATCCACAAGTTCCGCATTCACAATGTAGTCCATTTCATCGTCATATGCGATGTCTTGATCCTCGGCCCTGACGTAGTAGTTTCCGCGTCCGATCCTGAGCTCTGACCTGAGGTCCGTCTTCATGCGCTCGAGAGTGTAGGCATGTTTCTTGATCATAACGGCCCTCTCTGGCGGGAATCCATGGAGTGCGCGAGGACAGAATAGATTGGTCTTCTCATCGAGAACCCCGAGACAGACCTGTTTGATCCCGAAAGCGTCGGAAATCGTGTCCACGGTCTTCTGGAGCAGGACGTCAAGAGGCTCGACCCTGAGGATGAGGCGAAGAATGTCGAGAACGTCCTCCACAGGAAGAATCCTAATGCCCTCACTCATCTGCTTGGAGGTCTCACTCACTGTAGCAGTCTCGCGCATCCCCATCCCTGAGCTGAGCTTTACTACTGGCTCGTATTCGCAATGTCTTATAAAAACATGTCGACACGTTGCCAGACTGTGGCGGAGCGGAGCATCCGCGGGAGGAATTATTATAGCCTATGGTCGATATGCCTTTCCGAGCATGTCGGCAGATTCTCAAAGAGAGTCAGTCGCGCTGCGGCCTGCGATTGACCCTCACGGTCGGGAGGTGAAAAGCCTCAGGCTCTCTGTCACTCAGCGATGTGATCTAGCTTGCTCACATTGCCACAGAGAGGGTCAAAGCCCTTCCACCCGAGAGATGACTCCGGAGGAGATCGAGCGGTCGGTGCGGATTGCGGCCTCGATCGGCGTGAGAAAAGTGAAACTGACGGGGGGTGAACCGCTTCTGAGGGGAGACATCGTCGAAATCGTCTCCAGGATATCGCCCCTCATGGCTGAAATCTCTCTGACCACGAATGGCTCTCATCTTGCTGGGATGGCACAACCTCTCAGAAAGGCGGGGCTGAGACGAGTGAATGTGAGCTTGCACACCCTCAACCCTGACCGCTTCAGCAGGCTATGTGGGGTCGACATGGTGGCCGAGGTCATCGGAGGCATCGAAGCGTCGGTGCGCGCGGGGCTGAACCCTGTGAAAGTTAACATGGTTGTCCTCAAGGGCGAGAACAATGAAGAGATACAATCCATGATCGATTTCTGTGGCGAAGTCGGTGCGGTCCTCCAGCTGATTGAATATGAGGCTGACAGGGATAGCGCAAATGGGAATCATTTCACAGAGCGCTTCTATTCGCTCGGAAGCATCGAGGAGACGCTGTCCAGGCAATCGATCGACACCTCGGTCAACGAGCTCCACAGGCGAAGAAGGTACAAGATCAGGGCCAATGGTGGTTACGTCACTGTAGAGGTTGTCAGGCCCATGCACAACACAGAGTTCTGCGCCAACTGCACCCGGATCAGGATGTCGAGCGATGGGAAGCTGAAACCATGTCTCCTCGATCCGAACGGCGAGGTGGATGTCCTGACATCTATGAGACATGGTGCCACTGACCAGCAGCTCAAAGAGCTGTTCCTGGAAGCGATTCGAAGACGCAAACCGTATTGGAGCTGAATCATTCATGAAAGCATCAGTGAAGATATCGAAGAGGCCGATATCGGTCTCCAAAGAGATGGGGTCGGTCGCATCCAAATCCGCCGGGGGGACCGTGACCTTCATAGGCACAGTCCGTGACTCCTCAGAAGGAATCAAGGTCACGGGAATGGAACTCGAGTCTGCAATGGACATCGCGAGGAGGGACCTCATCAGGATATCTGAACTAGCTTCGGAGACGTTCGAGATCACGAAGCTGAACGTGACTCACCGCGTCGGGAAGTTGAAGGTGGGAGATGTCATTGTGGTTATTGCGGTAAGCGCTGCGCACCGGAAGGACGCCTTCCGGGCGTGCGAGTTCGTGATTGATGAGCTGAAGAAGACGACCCCGATTTGGAAGAAGGAGTACTCCGGCTCCAGACATCGTTGGGTCAAAGGGGAGGCATGATAGCATGGCCAAGATGGTCGATATAAGCGGTAAAGGTTCCGTCAAGAGAGTTGCCACTGCCGAAGGGTCCCTTAAGCTCAAGAGGTCGACCCTTACGGCCATCTCAGCAAATCATATCAAGAAGGGCGATGTGATTACGGCGTCGAAGCTTGCTGGCATACAGGCAGCGAAGGGAACCTCGGCTCTGCTTCCGCTGTGCCATCAGATACCATTGACCGCGGTCGAACTGGAAATCACAATCAAGAACGGCAGGCTCGTCTGCAGATGTACGGTCTCGGCTGAGTACAAGACAGGAGTCGAGATGGAAGCCCTTGTTGGGGTCACAACCGCGCTCCTGAATGCATGGGATATGGTCAAGTACCTCGAAAAAGATACTCACGGCCAGTACCCGGGAACGGAGATTTCGGGAGTCAAGGTGACCAGGAAGACAAAGGGGGACGATTGAATGTCAGTAGAGGACCACAAGAGCAAAGCGCCAAAGAGCGTCAATTTGGCGATCATAACCGTGAGCGACACGCGAACTGAAGCTGATGACTCCTCGGGAATGGCTATAGCGGACATTATGGCAAGAGCTGGTCACATCATTGTAAGGCGTGCCATCGTCAAGGATGAAGTCGAGGAGATCCAGAAAGCTCTCCGTGAGCTCATCGAGGACACTGGCGTCCAGGCTGTTGTCATAAACGGGGGAACTGGAATCGCCAGGAGAGATGTGACCTTGGAAGCGATCACCCCCTTCCAGGAGAAGAGCATTCCAGGATTCGGAGAGCTCTTCCGAGTTCTAAGCTTCAACCAAGTGGGTAGCGCCGCCATGATGTCGAGAGCATCTGCGTTCGTCACGGAAGGAAAGATAGTGTTCTGCCTGCCAGGCTCTGAGAAGGCGGTGAGACTCGCGGTCGAGAAGTTGATTGCGCCGGAGCTAGGGCACATGGTCTGGGAGGCGCAGAGATGAGGCCCATCAAGCGCCTCATCTCACTGGACGAAGCTCTCAGCCTTGCAATGAATAGGACACACTCAGTAACGAGAGTGGAGACAGTTCCGATACTTGGGGGCTATGGTAGGGTCTGCGCGGAGACGGTCATTTCCAAGATCAACGTCCCACCTTTCAGCAGATCCGCGATGGACGGATATGCCGTGAAGGCTTCAGACACCTACGGAGCGGCCAAACTCAAGCCGGTCAAGCTGAGGATAATCGAGGTCATATACGCGGGTTCTGTGCCCAAGAAGTCGGTCTTGAGGAGACACTGTGCCGAGATTGCGACGGGGGCGATGTTGCCCAATGGATCAGATTCGGTTGTGATGGTGGAGGATACGGAACTCGAAGGAGGCAACGTCCTGATCTACGATTCCGTTCACCCTGGACAAAACGTGTCCAAGAAGGGAGAAGACATCTCCGTCGGGACGCCAGCGATATCGAAAGGAGACATCCTCAACCCGAGCAAGATAGGAGCCCTGGCAGCGATTGGCAGACGTGAGATAGCGGTATATTCCAAGCCGCTTGTAGCTGTCATTCCGACTGGAAACGAGATTGCGGAGTTGGGTCAGACTCTCAAGCCTGGGCAAGTCTACAACATAAACAGCTACACTCTTGCAAGCGTCGTCGAGTCCAACGGTGGCGAAGCCCGGATGCTTCCAATCGTCAACGATTCCATCAAAGATCTGGAGAAGGTGGTGAAGGCTAACAAGGACTGCGACATGCTCGTCTTTTCTGGGGGCAGCTCGGTCGGCGAGAGGGACGTCATGCTAGATGTCCTCGAGAAACACGGCACTGTTGTATTTCACGGCATCGCGATAAAGCCCGGAAAGCCGACGCTGTTCGGGACGATAGGTAAGCAACTATTGTTCGGGATGCCCGGATATCCCACAGCCTGCCTGTCGAATGCATACATACTGCTCGCGCCGGTCTTGAGGAAGATGTCGATGCTCCCTCTCAGAGCTTCTGCAACCTTGGAGACCAAGATGGCAAAGAGGGTCGTCTCGACTACTGGTCGGACTCAGTTCCTGACCGTTCGCCTGGAGGGCGAACGGGCATACCCCGCGTTCAAGGAGTCGGGGGCGATCACAAGCATGGCATTTGCCGATGGCTATGTGGTTATCCCAGCTGATGTTGATCTGATTGAGAAGGACGAGAAGGTGGTCGTGCACCTCCTTTGAGTTGTCCCGGAATACTCGGCCAGGCGCCCGGAACGCGAGACTGAAATACCTGCTCGTAGATGCGCCGGCCAGAGACAAGGAACTGTGGGATATTGCACATAAGAATACTGGAACCCGAGGATCTCGATTTCGCCCTTGCGCTGACAAACGCTGAGGGCTGGTCCTACACGAGAGGGGAGCTAGAGCGGATGCTCAGAATGGATCCTGAGGGAAGTTTCGTGTGCGAGGGTCAGAAGCCCCTCGGGTTCATCACGTGTGTGACCTATGGTCACACCGGTGTCGTCGGACACCTGGTGGTATCCAAGGAGGTGCGCGGAAAACGCATCGGCCATTCACTGCTGAAGAACGCGGTCGACTACATGACCGATCGCGGTGCGGATTCGATGCTGTTGTTCGCCACCGATGAGGGCGTTGGTCTCTACAGTCAGTACGGTTTCGTGAAGCGCCGGGAGGTCTCGTGCATCCATGTTGCGGTCGGAGGTGATCGGAAGGCGAGAACCCCGACCTCATGCAGTCTGGTCGCCAGAAGAGACTTGCCCGAGATAATAGAAATGGACAGCCAGATTTTCGGAGATGAAAGAACCCAGCTCCTCGAGCTCCTCCACGATGAATTCCCGAAGAATGCATTCAAGATCCAAAGGGATGGGAGGATTCTCGGCTTCTGCTTTGGAAGAGCGACCCCGTCCGGATTCGATCTCGGACCATGGGTGTGCTCGTCCGGATCCAGGCAAGATGCCGAGGACCTGTTCACAGCAACCGTGTTGTCACTCGGCGATGGTACTGTCTTCCTAGGTGTATTCCCGGACAACCCCCTGGCAGTGGAGATCGCGAATTCAGTGAGGAGAGTTCGCTATTGGCGAACACACCTCATGACAAGGGGGGAGGAGCGGTACTGCGCCCACATCGACAAGCTTTTCGGCGTAGCGGCATTCGAGCTTGGATGAAAAGGACGCCTAGTAGGACTTTACTTCGCGCTTCGTAAAGTAGAATATGTCATCCTCTTTCTTGTAGCCAGCCCTTTCAAACAGCTCCACCGAGGCCTTGTTGTAGCTCTCAATCTGGACACAAAACAGCCTCCTGCCACGAGCCCTTAAGGCTTTCTCGCTTTCGAGGATGAGCCTTCTAGCGATGCCCTTCCCCTGCGCCTCTGGGATGACCGCGAGCCGATTGATCCAGCCCTTTCGTCCGTCATCACTGGTCAGCGCGACTCCGACAAGGGTTCCATGCTCAAACGCCCCGATGAATAGCTCTGGACTGGCCTTTCTCTGTGTCCTGAGGGCTCTGAGGCTATCTCGTCCCCTGGGTCGACATGGTAGTCCCGAGGATGCCCAGATTTTGACCATCGAATCGAGTTCGCTCTCCCTCAAGGGTCTGACTACAACCAACTTGTCGACTTTGCTCATTTGGGCACCGTGGAACTGCTCCAACGCAAAACGTCGATCACTTGATTTAACGCTTTGGTCAGTTTTGTAGGCGGTTCAGAGATGGCATTGTCAAGGGGCTTGTTCCGGCCTGTGGTTGCAGGTTTTCTCCCGCTGAAGGAATCGGGTTTTCTCGATCTCTCTAGAGCGGCCCCTCGTCCTTCGCGTATGATGCGACCTGGTTCATCAGTTCAAAGACATGGAACGCCTCGACCATGTCCGCAGCCTTGAAGGCCACTGACTTGAAGTCCTTCCGCTTCACCAAGGGGATGCGCGAAACGTACTGCGCCATCAGGGGGCGTTCGAATTCGACCTCCATCATGATGGGTTTCTTGATGGTGTAAGGTTCAATATCACCGACGAGTTCTAAGGCTTCCTTGGCGCCCTTCCTGATCAGCTCGCATGCTTTGTCAGGCGTGAGCGTTCTCACTGCGTAGAGACCTACGCCCTCCTTTGTGGAGACCCCAACAAGGTTCTTGATGAGGTTCTTGGCCTGTCTGACCGCGTGCGCATCTCCTGAGACGAGAACCACCGGCACTCCGAAGTGGCCAGCGATCGCTGCACTCAGCCCTGATTCTCCGACGACTGTTCCGTTCAGTCTGAGCTCGGCGACGGAGTATGTGAAGGTGTGTCCAAGGACTCCGGCGTGGGTGTGTCTCATTGAATGGTAGCCTATCTGAAAGGACGCATCGAAGTCACGGGATATCCCTGCCATCATACCTAGGTCGTAGGAGGAACCCTCGATCACCTCGACATCGCGGTCGAGCTTCTCGATCAGCAGGTTCCTGCCAGTGTCATGGCCGTCGCACACGACTATCTTGTTCGCGCCGGCATCCCTTGCGCCTTCGATGGCTGCCTGGACCTCCCCGGTCATAATCTCCCGCATGCGCGGGAAGTCGCCACCTTTGGTATCTGATTGTATGTCGTGGCAGATTGTCGCTATCCCTTCCATGTCTGCGGTTATGTGGACCTTCATCTTCTCAGCGACCAGATGTCGATTCTGATGATAAATGTTGGGCACCAAGATGCCCAGTTCTCGATAGATTGCCCAAAGCCTTTTTCAACGCGTCCACCATATACTCGGGCGAATGAAAGAAGCGCCCACCCTGCCTTCGGACACCAACTACAAGGCCGACATAAGGGTACACAGTCTCTCCCGGACCTTCGAGCTCAGCGTTGAACTGCTCCATGTCGAGGATATCACCGCGTTCCTTCGGAGGATTACAGAGTCGGTGAAGGAGATATTCAAGTTCCAGAGAGTCAGCATCGCTATCTTAGATGACGAACAAGGGCTATTCACAGATCACGCCATGGCAGGGTATTCCCCGAGTGCAGAGGAAGAGATACTCAGTTCGCCGTCCGCGTTTGGTCGCGATGAGATCCTTGCCGACTTCAGGGAGGATTGCAAGATATCCAAGATTACGTACTTCATCCCTGTTGAGAAACAGGAGAGTCCAATCTCGGATTTCGTGGCAATACGTGACAAAAATGGAGCGGTAAAGCCTCGTCCGTCGCCGGAGTCATGGCACGAACTCGATCTTCTATACTTCGCTCTGCTGAACAGACGTGGCGACCTCATCGGGTACATGCAGGTGGATTACCCTGACGACGGAAGGATACCCTCGCGCCAGATCGCTGAAGAGATCGAGGTTTTCGCCGGAATCGCCGCGGTCGGGATCGAGAACTCTAAGATGTACAAGAGGACCCTCGACCTCCTATCAGAGAATGAGGTCAAGACCAATCGAATACTCAGGCTGCTGGAGCTGATCCAGAGTGTTCTGAGGATCGATGATTTGGAATCGGTCTTCAAGAAGGCCACAGAGACGATGACCGTGACTTTCGGATTCAGGAAGGGCGGTATCTCCATGTTCACGGAGGGCTCGGCCAGATTGACCGTTCATTCCCTTGCCGGATACACGGCCGACGAGGAACGGATTATACGCCAGAGCAACATCTTGAAGGACACGGTTCTTCAGGACTTCAAGGAGGAGTTCAGAATCACCAGGACTGGCTACTTCATCCCTGGAGAGGTTCAGGGCGACGGCGCTGGATTCGTCTTCGTCGAGAACCCGAGCAGAGTGATGAAGCCAAGGGAGACTCCTGAAAGCTGGCACGAGCTCGATCTCCTTTACTTCGCGATGTATGATCGTGAGGGCAAGATGTTGGGATACATCCAGATGGACTATCCAGTCGATGGAAAGATACCAACCAAGGAGACCATGGAGGCAATGGAGGCTTTCGCGAGCATTGCGACAATCGCCATCGAGAACTCCGCGATGTTCAAGGATATCGGCGAGGCCAAGGACCAGGTCAAGGTGTACCTCGATCTGCTCTCACATGATGTCGGGAATCTGGTGAACCCGGTGAATGCATACCTCGAGATAGTCCTGGGGACCACGACTCTCACACCGGTCCAGTTCAAGTACTTGTCTTCCGCTTTGGAGGCCAACCGCAGCATGCTCCACATAATCAGGAACGTCCGAAGATCCGCGCAGATGTTGGAGACCACTGGCGTGGAGCTGGTTCCGATGAATCTGGCCAAATCCGTTCGACAGACGGCTGCGGAGGCGAAGACCGCGTTCCTGGGGAAGAAGGTCAATGTGCGCCTGAACCTGCCTGACCAGGACGAGTGGGTTGTTGCGGACAGCTTCCTTGACGATGTAATATACAATCTGTTGACGAATTCCATCAAATACGACGAGCATGAGGAAGTCGTCATCGACGTGGATACCAAGGCAGTCGAGTTCGAGGGAAAGAACTACATCAACCTGCGAATAGTCGATCGAGGTGTCGGCATCCCCGACGATTTGAAAGTCAAGGTATTCTCCAAGGATTTCAGGAAGACGGTCAGAGCGGACCGGCCCTTATCTCAGAAGTCGAAGGGTGCTGGCATGGGCTTGTCCATCGTCAAGGCCCTGATGGATAGGTACAAGGGAAAGGTCTGGATAGAGAACCGGGTCTACGAGGATTTCTCCCGAGGGAGCATCTTCAACCTACTGCTGCCCACGCCCTGAGCTATTTCGCGTCTATACGGATTAGCAAACGATTAATATCCAGTCTTCTCATCAGCAGTTTGGAGCACATCATGGCCATCTCCGACAACGTGAAGGATATCCAAAGCAAGAACCGTATCGTCGGCCGGACAAGTGAGCTGGAGCGCGCACTGGCTGCGATTGGCTCTGGGAAGAACCTGATGATAGAAGGACCGGTGGGCGTAGGGAAGACGATCCTCGCGGTGGCGGTGGCGAAGCATCTGGGCAGGCCAGTTTTCAGGGTCGATGGCGACGAGCGTTACACCGAGCAGAAGCTTTCCGGATGGTTCGATCCCCCGATTGTGCTGGAGAAGGGCTATGTCTCCGAAGCATTCGTTCCCGGACCCCTTACAAGTGCAATGCGCGAGGGAGGCGTCCTCTTCATGAACGAGATGAACAGGATGCCGGAAGGCGTTCAGAATATCCTTCTGCCAGCTATGGACGAGGGCCTTATCGAGATTCCGAAGATAGGCACAGTGAAGGCGAAAAAAGGCTTCGTCGTGATTGGCACCCAGAACCCGCGGGAGTTCGTGGCCACGACATCGCTTTCAGAAGCTCTCTCGGACCGATTCGAACTCCTGCTGTTGGACTATCAGCCAGAAGCGGAGGAGATCGAGATAGTCGCGAAGAACCTGCCTTCGGTGGCAAGCGAAGTTGTGGCGCGCTCTGTATGGATTGCCCGCCGCACAAGGAATCACCCGAACATCAGAAGAGGGGCGAGCATTCGGGCCGCTATGAGCATTGCGCAGCTAGCTGGCAATTTCTCGAAGAATGTATTCGAGGGGATCAGCAAATCCGCTCACATGGCACTCCCGACGAGGATAGAGATGCGGGAGGAGTCGAAGAGGACTGCGGACGAGGTTATTGATGAGATCGTCAGCGAGTGTTTCGAACTGCCCCCGCCCTCGCTCGGTAGGCCCCTCGAGGACGACAAGAAGAAAGATGAGCAGAGGCAGCGAACTAGGAACGAAGAGAGGTCGAAGCAAATGGATGTCTCCGACCTCGTTCAGATCATCGAGGAGGACGACACGGGGATCCTCACGCAGTCAGACGACATCGGATGGGCGATCGCGCAGAACTACTCACAGCTCAGGATCATGCTGAAGGACCACACTCTGATAGAGCTCGCCAAGAGGATTGCGATAAAGGCGACCATAAGGAGAGTCCTCCAGCTCCTAGGACCAGTCTCGCTTCCAACCTATCTGTCTCGTCAGGAGTTCAGGTTGGGCGAGGACGCCGAGATAGACGTGGAGTCTA
>JALHSX010000269.1 GCA_022865445.1 Thermoplasmata archaeon
CCCGTGATCAATGCCACTCTGCCCTGGAGTTTCATCCTTGCCAACAGACTCCCCTATCGCAGAACGATGAATAAACCTTCTCGGACGGGTCGGGGACGGAAACGAGGCTTATTCACTTCGACGAAGCCATTGGAAGGGCCACCCTGAAGACGCTTCCCTTAGACGGGTCACCCGTAACTCGATCCTCAACCCAGACTATACCGTGGTACCCTTCGACGATAGCCCTCACTATGGATAAGCCCAAACCGCTTGCGACCAGTCGTTCATCACCCGTCTGGATCCTGCCGAACACGACGTTCTTCTTCGAGTCTGGGATCCCGATGCCATGGTCGGCTACGGAAACGCACCAATACCTCCTCGGTTCGATCCTGAACTCACCAATACTAATTTCGACCGATACCTTCTCGTGTGGGTCGTACACGACCGCATTCTCAAGGATGCTTGTGAATATCTCATTCGCCAGCTCATTGCCCGTCACAAAATACCTGTGGCTCCCGAACTTGAGATCGAACTTGACCTCCTTCTCAGTGCGACTCCGCATGACCTCGGCGATGCTCTCCTTCAGGACCTCGCCTAGCTCGACTGGCCCCAGGTTGTGAGCGCCCTCCTCCTCGATCTTGATGAGCTTGTCAGCCCTCTGGATGAGCTCGCTGATGCTCCATGCAGATGACGATGCTCGTTCCAGATAGGTTGCGGTCTTCTCGGGAACGCCCTTGCTTTCGAGAGCCATCTGCAGATAGCTCGTGACCGCCTGGTTGTAGTTGTTGATGTCGTGCGCGATTATGTCCCCAAGGAATCGGGATCGCTTCGCCTCTTGCACCTGGTTCTGGAACATCGTGGCGTTCTCTATGGCAACGCCTGCCAGCTGGGAGAACAACTGCATCGCTTCGATCGTGGAGCTGTCAGGCGTCTTGTTGTCTTCAGATTCATTCACCTCGATGAAGCCTATGTACTTCCCTTCTCGGTCCCTGATGACGAATCTGATGTAGTCGAGCTCGTGCCAGATCGAAGGGTCGGATCGTGGCTTCGTGATGTTATCCATGACATTGTAGAATGGTTCCTCACCCTTGACGAAATCCTCTGGCTTGGGCCTGATGAAATAGACGCCATCGGCAATCTTCCAGTTCTCGTCGAGGTCCATCTCCAGGCGCTCGAGCGTGTATGTGAACTTCCTGATCTTCTTGTCTCTGTCCCCACTGTAGCCATAGGTTGCCCTCACACGGAAGATGTCCTCGCTTTCATCCCAAACCCCTATCACGAGTGCGCGCATCGAGAAAAGCTCTGCAATCGTCGATGCGATCTTATTGAGCACTGCATCGACATGACCGACAGACATAATGTCGGATAGAACGCTGAGCATCTCCCCTGTGAATCTCGTGGGGGTTGCGCAGGCCTTCGCATCTGGCCTGTTCTTGATCCTGGCTGACGAGTTCTGCATCATCCATCCCTTGGCCGAACTGACTGATGCTGAATGAGTGAAATACTCCTGCCTATTATAACTTGTCGAGATTCTGTTGTCGGGCCGAATGTGCTGGGTACAATTCGACTGAGACCCTGGCCCTGCGAGGGGAACCGAAGATGAAATCTAGGAACGCTCCAATAGCTGATAAATATCCGTAGTGTGATTCGAAGCTGAGGGTGAGCATGGCTGAGGAGATTGAGGTTGGGAAGGTTAGCATATTCTTCGCGAAGCCGAGCGTGGCAGCTGTAGAGATCACATCCGGGACGCTGACTGTCGGAGACTCAGTCAGATTCAAGGGCGCTACAACGAACTTCGATCAGAGGATCGAATCCATGGAGATCGATAGGAAACCTGTCTCGAACGCATCTGCTGGCCAGTCAGTTGGGATCAAGGTCAGGGAGAGAGTCAGACCACACGACAAGGTATACAAGTTGGTCGGCTAGTTCATCCAGAATCAGTCGCCCTGATCTCTCAACAGTTTCATTGCATCTTTGAGAAGGTCTTTTTCGTAGCCGGGTGGCCCGCATATTGAGGCCTCTGTCTCCTTGACCATATCCTCGTGCTCCTTCCTGGAGATTCGCATCACCCTTCTCAGCTGCTCAAGGATCGATTCCTCTGGGCCAGCGATGACTCGATCCGCGAGGGCGACCTCAAGAACGGTTCTGTAGATGCGCCGGAACTCCATGTGATCCTGGGCCAGTTTTCTGATGATCTCTGACTCTAAAACGCGTTGCTGTTCCCCAGTGACGTTGAGATGCTTCCTCAGCTCCTCGACAAGGAACCTCTCAGTAGCGGTGACGCGACCATCTCGCCATGCGGTTTTGAGCGCCCTTCTGAATATGTCCGAGTCTTGCTCCTTCTCCTCCAGAGCCTCCCGCTTGCGGGACTCCACGGTCTCCAGTACTTCCATCTCGAGACCATTCCCATGGATCGCCTCTCGGACTATGTCGCAGACTGTTACGTGACCAGAAGTGGCATCGTCAATTTCCCTGACCATCATCTCCTTAAACTTCCCGTTCATCCTCACGGGAACGATGACGTCTCCGATCCTGCTCTTGAGAGAAGACGCTCTGGCGAAGCCAGCTGGCGTCAGATAGTAGCCGTTCATCCTCTGCTTCATTCCCTGTATGTGTGCCTTCCTCTCGGCAATGAGCGACTCCTCGATGAGGTCGTTCAGATACTGGGACAGATGCTTCCTCTGGACTCCTGTGCCATATGCAATGGACTGCTGTGTAAGAGCGGCAGGGAGTTCGTACCGGCCTTCCATGTTCTGGAAATCCGTCAGATAGAGAAGAATGCGATCTTTGCTCGTGAGCGAGGTCAATTCTTCGAGGGACATGTCGAAAGGAATCCCAATAACAAGTATATCGTGCTTTTCACCGGATTTGTCCGCCGGCAGAAAAGAGTTAAATCGGAGAATCATACCCACATGCTGAGAACATGATAGACAAGAGAGCGCTGTGGTTCTTGTTCGTGGCCCTGGCCGGTGCTTTCGCCGTCATCGGGATAATGTTTTGGCTATCGGGGTAGCCACCAATACGCGCTCTTCCGCTCGCGCAATGGAGAGTTTCGAAAACTGCCATCGCACGGACGAATCTCGACAGAAGGAAGGTTTAAATCCGGCTTACAATATGTATTTAATTTATATTTATAATTTAACATTTATTCCTTCTTAAATTCACTATGTCCAGCAATGTACTCAACGACTCCGAAACACGGCAGTGCATCTTCGATTTCCGACCATATCTGCATTTTTATAATATACTTTGAATTCGATTGGATAGTAACGGGCAAAGTGTATTATATTCCCGGCGTCTCCGAGAGTATCGATAAGTATGTTCGCGAAAACCTGCAAAGGATTGGATTCTTCCCCCATTGATAGCAGGCCATCGCGATCATCCTGTTGAGTGATAGGCGAGATCTGCGAAAGCGGAACTAGCCGAGTTTTCACTTTTGAGGAGGTGGATGCAATGCGAGCAACAAGACTCTGGGACACATACAGGCGCGTGCGCCTGGAGAAGAGCCTCATCGCCGTCCCGAGGGCGGAGAAGAAGGCCCTGAGAGCCTACGTCGCCGGCAAGCGGACGAGGTAGGTCCACAAACCCCTTTCAATCTGATTTTTCTGTTCAACATCGGACGCTGTGATCGTTGTCAGATCTCTCAATCAGGAGACCAACGACCTGCACGCCAACGCTTGAATGCCTTTCTGATGACCCCGGTCAGAGTATCTGGGTACTTGACGGGGTCCTTCAATTTGAAGAACCACGCGGCGCATGCTATGCGGCCGACCGCGGAGATTACGTACACCGCTCCGAGACCCATTATCCAATCTGCATGCGAATAGGTGACCGCGTGGTGGGAGTAGAAATCCAGGAAGTAGTAGGCAAGATATCCTCCGATGACCGATCCGAAGAACGTGGCGATGCCAATCGTAGTGTTGTAGACGGCGAAGTACTCGCCCTTCTTCTCAGTAGGGGCGACGTCCAAGATGTATGCGAAGAACGCTACGTTCGCCATCGCGTTCGCGAAGCCGAGAAGGGCGTTCAGCAGGTAGATGTGCCACACCTGTGTGGCCAGGGCATACACAATGGGCACCGAGATAAATGCGAACCTCGAGATGAGTATCTGTGGCATCGGACCTATCACATCAAGGAGCTTCCCGACCTTGGTCTGGAAGAAGAGCGTCCCTCCGGTCGAGATCACGGCCATTATCCCGATCTCGAATGCGCTGGCATTCAACACCTTGACGTATGTCAGGTAGAGTAT
Organism: Thermoplasmata archaeon; assembly: GCA_022865445.1. Lineage (GTDB taxonomy): Archaea > Thermoplasmatota > Thermoplasmata > UBA10834 > UBA10834 > COMBO-56-21. Next base: position 4,229 of record JALHSX010000269.1, read on the forward strand.
TGGCCAGATGATCGACATGATGAAGTTGAAGGTCGTGTTCAGGACGACCAGGTTTCTGAAGTATATGTTCTCCTTGAGATCGGAGATGAAAATGAAGGACTTCAGGCTGAACTTGAACAACGTCTTCGGCGACACGTACATCTGCTTCTTCTGTTCCATTATCTCGAAAAGGATCAGCGACCCCGCAATACCGCTTGCGCCAGCGATGAAGAATGGGATCGCGAATCTCTCGACCGAGCCACCGCCGGACGGTATCACTGCCCCAGCGAAGAGGGTGCCGATGAGGCTGGCAAGGGATGACACCGCGAAGAACTTGCCCATGACCGATCCTCTGTCCTTCGGTGTTGTGACGTCTCCCACAAGCGCAGACCAGGTCGGGATCATCATCGAGCCGATGAACATCTGGATTGCGACCAAGATAATCAGTTGCCAGGCGTTCATCGCGCCCACCATGAAGAAGTACAGGGCGAAGGACAGCACGCCGCCCATGATTAGGAAGGGGATTCTGCGTCCGAAGAAATCGCTCAACTTCCCCCAGGGGACCTGCATGACAGTGGGAAACAGGTTCGTGAACGCCTGCAGCCAGCCGAGCTCGGCGGGCGTGGCATTGAGGCTGATTGCCAAGTAAGGGACGTATGGGTCAGCCATGCCCTTCGCCAGGTTCACCCCTACCTGGTTAGAGGTCATCCTGGAGAGTATCCTGGCTTGAGTGTGTTTCTTCCCTTTTGATCTCACAGCATTCGCTGAATTCACATTGAGCGCATCCCTTGCCAGGGAATCGTGGTCGACAGGTATATTTCATTTTCGGAACGGATCGCGCGAGAAGATGATCCACGCTCAATCCTCGATGCCAGGTAGAAGAAAACCGCCGGATGGTCCGGTACACTGGAAATCATCGGAAAGAATATATATTAACACGAGACGATACAGGGGCGGTGGGATATTTGACGAAGGCATACTGTGTCAAGTGCAAGAAGTCCGTCGAAATGAAAGACCC
>JALHSX010000270.1 GCA_022865445.1 Thermoplasmata archaeon
CCACGACCCTGTTCAAGTCGTGCTTCTCGATCATCTCTTTGATCTTCTTCTGGGTGTCGCCTGAGCATGTGTATAGGTTCCTCTCGGTGTAGACGACGTTCGGCAGCTTGGAGGCGTACTCTAGGACCTCCGGAACGTTCACCACGGATCCGATGTTGATCCCGCAGTGGCATACGAACACCCCGATCCTCGGCTCCTTCTTCGAGACGTCCTTCTCGGGCGGGTACTCCTTCTTCTTGACGAGAGTCCCCCTCTCCTTGGAGAGCATCGCGGCGACCTTCCCGGCAGCTCCGCTGGCCTGCGCGATGGAGTCCGGGATGTCCTTCGGGCCAGAGAACGCCCCGCAAACGAAAATACCTGGCACCGAAGTCTCCACGGGCGAGAGCTCGTCCGCCTCGCAGAAGCCGAACTTGTTGAGTTGGATCCCGAGCGTTTTCGCGATCGAGTCAGCAGCTTCGGGCGGCCTCGCCCCGGTCGAGAGAATGACCATGTCGTATTCCTCTTCCATGATCTCCGCTCCTGCGTGATACAGCAGGATGAGGTTGTGTGTCTTCGGATCCTCGGTGATCTTGGGGATCCTGTTGTTCCTCGCTATCCCGACACCGTACTCGTTCTCCGCTCTGTGCAGATACTCCTCGAATTCCTTGCCGAATGCCCTGGTGTCCATGAAGTAGATGGTCGTCTTCAGCCCGGGAACATGCTCCTGGCCGATGACGGCCTGCTTCAGGGCAGCCATGCAGCAGTAGGATGAGCAGTAGGTGTTGCCCGTCTGGGCGTCCCTTGAGCCCACGCATTGGATGAACGCTATCCTCTTGGGGACATCTCCGTCCGAAGGTCTGATGATGTGCCCTTCAGTAGGGCCAGATGCGCTGAGCATCCTCTCGAACTCGATGTTGGTGAGGACGTTTGGGTACACCCCGAGTCCGTATTCGACCTTCTTGGTGGCATCGAACACGCTGTAGCCAGGGCTGAGTATGATGGACCCGACCTCGATGACTTCCTCCTTGTCAGGCTCCATCGAGAACTGGATTGCCTTGGCCTCGCAGAACTTCTCGCATACACCGCAGCCGATGCACAGCCCCTTTTCGATAGTATAGATCAACGGGACCGCCTGCGGGAAGGGCACATAGATCGCCTTTGCCGGCGCCATCTCCTTGTCGAAGGTGCTCACGCCCTCGATCGGGCAGAGCTCAGCGCACACTCCGCATCCGGTGCACTTGTCCTCCAGTATGTATCTCGAGTGTTTTGTGATTGTGACCTTGAAGTCCCCCGCCTTGCCCTCGACCTTCTTCAGCTCGGCGTGGGTAAGCATGGTGATGTTCTCGTGCCTTCCCGTGGCGACGAGCTTAGGGGACAGTATGCACATCGAGCAGTCGTTGGTCGGGAAGGTCTTGTCTAGCTGGGCCATGGTCCCCCCGATGCTCGGCGTGTCTTCGAGTATGTACACCTTGTACCCGGAATCGGCAAGGTCCAGTGCTGCCTGCATGCCAGCCGGGCCGCCTCCGATGACCAGAGCGGCACCGACGACCTTCTCCTCAGTCATCAGATACCGCCTCCTTGGAGACCGGGCCTAGTTTTTCCAGGTCCATCGTCATCTTCTTGATCGTCTCCGCGAACTTCCTCCCCTCCGAGCCTGCGATCCATTCGACCTTGAACCTCTGAGGTTCAATGCCCGCCTCGTCGAGGAACGATTCTAGGAAATCCCCTCTCATCGCGGTCTTCTCGTTCCCGTTGATGTAGTGGCAGTCCGCCGGGTGGCAGCCTGCGACTATCACGCCGTCCGCCCCGAGGGCGAAGGCCTTCAACACGAAGGCGGGGTCGACCCTGCCGGAGCACATGACTCTTATGATCCTGACATTCGTGGGATACTGTATCCTGGTCGTGCCCGCCAGGTCGGCACCGGCGTAGGAGCACCAGTTGCAGCAGAACGCCACGATCTTCGGCTCATAGGCAGCCTCGTGCTCCGTCTTCTGCGCTCCTGCTTCCATCTTCAGCTCCCCCTTAGCTTCCTTAGGAACGAGTGAGCGGACACGTGGTGCGTGTCGAAGCCGAGGGAGATCGGGTCTATTCCCATCGCCAGCGCCTGGAACTGCGAGATGTGCATGACGGGTATTCCGTCCTTCGAGAACGAATGCTGGGCGTTGTCGAACTGTAGGAGGCAGAACGGGCATCCAGTGACGATGCAGTCCGCGCCCGCCGCCGCGATGTTGACGCACTTGTCGTGCGTGAGGGAGTTGGCAAGCTCCACGACGTGTGACCGGACGCCGCCCCCTGCGCCGCAGCAATCCAACCGGTCTTCGTAGTCGACGCTGGTCGCGCCGCACGCCTCCACGATCTTGTCTATCATGACCGGATCGTTGGGGTCGTCGAAGGCCGCGTGCTCAGTGGGCCTCAGATAGTGGCACCCGTAGTGTACGGCAGCCTTTATGTTCTTGAGCGGATGCTTGGTCTTCTTCGCGATCTCGTCGAAGCCGACATCCTTTGCCATGACCTCGACGTAGTGCCTGACCTTGACAGGTTCCATCACCTTCCTCTTGCCCTCGGATTTCTGCGGGATGCCTGTGTACTTCTTGCCGATCTGCGCGAGCGTCCTGTTGACCTTCCCCAGGTTCTTCGGGTCCTGCAGGTACTCGGTCGCCTTCAGCAGGGACGCCAGGCATCCGTTGCATACCGTCAGGATCTGCCTGCGCTCGTTCTGCGCAAGGACGAGGTTCCTTGCGGCAAGCAGGAGCCAAGTGTCCTTGTCAGTCGAGTAGAATATCCCAGGGACTGGGCAACACGAGAACTGTTTCTGGTCCTTCACGTCGAGGTTGAAGCCTTCCTTCCCGGTCACCCACCTGACCGCGTACTCGACTCCTGGATACCTGTTCGGGATGACGCATCCGAAGAAGTAGAGGTACGAGTTGTTCATACCTTCACCTCCTCCTCGATGCCTATCAGCTTGTCGTACTTGGCCGCGTGGATGAGCACCTGGATCTCCCTTATCACGGTGTGGTAGTCAGGGTCTTGAGAGTGGATCAGTCCTAGGTCCAGCTCCTTCCTGATCTTGTCGATCTCAGCATCGGGCTTCACGCTCTGGCCGTACTTCACGAGGTTCGTTGCCGCCGTCTTGATGAACGGTGGTATGATGCCCTCCCTGACCGCGATGTGCCTCAGGGCGATCATGACCTCTGCAGGGTTCAGGTCCGCCGGGCAGTGCTCGTAGCACCTGTAACATGTGGCGCAGACCCATCTGGTCCCGAGCGTGTACTTCTTGAGCCCGAACTGGCAGCATTTGATTATGTTCCTTGTCTTGTAGTCGATCTTGAGGCTTATCGGACAAACGCCTGTGCAGTTGCCGCACTGAAGGCATGTCATCACGTCCTTCCCGCCGTACTTCTTGATGTCGTCGGCGAAGCCGGGCTCGAGCTGCGATTCGTCGATCACCTTGTCCTCGACCAGCTCTTCGTGGAGGCCGCCTATGAAGACCTTCTCGACTTCCTTCTCCGCCTCTTTCATCACGACACCTCCGCCTCGACCTTCTTCTTGGCCGCGTGCTTTCTCGGAGTCTCGGCAAGAGCTGCCTGTAGCTCGGAGTATATCTGATCGTCAGTGAACTGCTTCGGAGCGACGGCCTTCTGCGGACACGATGCGGCGCATGTCCCGCATCCGTGGCACAGCGCCTCGATGATGTGAGCCTTCATGCCCCCTTTCTCGCTCTGCACCAGTTCCGGAGCACCGTACGGGCAGAGGTCTATGCAGAGGCCGCAGCCGGCGCACAGGTCCTCGTCTACGAAAGCGGTCAGCGGCTCTATCCAGACCTTCTTCGCGAACATGGGTGCTGCAGCGGAAGAGGCCGCAGCCTTCGCCTGCGCCACGCTGTCCGGGATGTCTTTCGGGCTCTGGGCGCAGCCCGCCAAGAAGATGCCATCAATGGCCGTGTCGACCGGCCTCAGCTTCGGGTGCGCCTCCATGAAGAATCCGTCTGGGCTGACGGTGAGCCCGAGGATCTTGCCGATCTTCTTGCTGCCCTCAGAGGGCACCAGACCAGTCGAAAGGACGACCAGGTCGAACTCCCTCTCCGTGATCTTGTTGAGAAGCGTCTCCTCAGCTCTGATCTTTATCGCCTTTGTCTCCGGATCCTGGCTGAGCTTCGCAGGTCTTCCACGGATGAACTCAACTGCGTAGTCCTCTCTGATCCTGTGATAGAGCTCTTCGAATCCTTTTCCGAACGCCCTGATATCGTTGTAATATACGGCGATCTTAGTCTCCTCGTCGTGTTCCATGATGATCTGCGCGTTCTTGATCGCGTACATGCAGCAGACCCTTGAGCAGTAGTTGTTCCCGATCTTCTTGTTCCTCGAGCCTACGCATTGGATGAACGCCACTCTCTTCGGCGGCTTGCCGTCGGATGGCCTGATGAGATGTCCTCCCGTCGGGCCAGACGCGTTCAAGAGCCTCTCCAGTTCAAGCGCGGTTATGACGTTGTCGTATTCCCAATACTTGTAGACGCCCTTCTTCTGCGGGATATACGTCTCGTAGCCGGTTGCGACGATAATCGTGCCGACCTTGAGGTTCAGAATCTCATCCTGCATCGTGTGGTCGATCGCGTTGTTCGTGCAGGCTTTCACGCAGAGCAGACACTTGCCGGACTTGAAGTGCAGACAGTGCTCCTTGTCCAGAGTGTACTTGAGTGGAACTGCCTGCGGGAATGGGATGTAGATCGCCTTCCTCTGGCCAAAGCCGAGGTCGAACTCGTTGTCTATCTTGACAGGACATGCATCGGAGCACAATCCGCATCCAACGCACTTGTCCTCGTGGACGAATCTCGCCTTTCGTCTCACCTTGACATCGTAGCTGCCGATGTACCCCTTGACCTCTTCAACGTCGGAATATGAAAGGAGAGTTATGTTCGGATGCCGGGAGAGCTCAACCATCTTGGGGGCCAGGATGCATATCGCACAGTCCCCCGTCGGGAATGTTTTGTCCAGCTGAGCCATCTTGCCTCCGATGCTCGGCTGCGTCTCGACCAGGTCGACCTTGAACCCCATGTTCCCAAGGTCGAGGGCAGCCTGTATCCCGGCGACGCCTCCCCCGATCACCAGCGACGTGGGTTCAACGGGGACCTCTCTCGCCTCGAGCGGCTCGAGCTGGGCCGCCTTTGAAACGCCCATTCGAACGAGGTCGCTCGCCTTCTCCGTCGCCTTTTCCTTCTCATGAGCGTGCACCCAGGAACACTGCTCCCGGATGTTCACCATGTGGAGAAGGTACGGGTTCAAGCCCGCCTGCTGTATGCACTTCCTGAATGTCGGTTCATGCAGCCTTGGAGAACACGAGGCGACGACGACCCTTTCAAGCCCGTTCTCCTTGATCGCCTTGATGATTTCCGCCTGGCCAAGGTCGGAGCAGGTGTACTTGTTCTCCTTCGCGACCGCCACGCCCGGTAGCTTCTCCGCAGCATCCCGGACTTTGCCGCAGTCCACCACTCCAGCAATGTTGCTGCCACAATGGCAGATGAAAACACCAATCTTTGGCACGGTGGTGCTGCCAGCTTCCTTTTTCGGAGCGTTCGTTCCAGTGTCCTTTTCCTGCGGTGCGGGTGCGGTCATCGGTCCACCCCCTCCTGATAGGCTCGGCATATCTCGACCGGCCCGAGTGACCCCCGCGAAAGGATGCAGATCTTCGGCTGTCTGGCATATCCACTCGGTCCATTGAGCGGTCTGACAATTGTGGATAATAAAACGGTCATTTATATACATTTCGTTGCGCATCTTTCGAAAAGCGTGTGAGTCGCGGCGACAAACATTTGAGTAACCTACAAGGGTTGTAGATTATCTTGCAGTTAATGCCCACGAAATTCGAAATTCGATTAATCGGGGTTTTTCGAAGCCGTTGATTTTGAGGCCCCATTAAACGAATCAGAAATATCGTGTGTTTCATCTGTTTCGTGTTTTGGAGTTGTTTGTACATCGTTGCCTGTCTATTGCATGTTCTTCTTCCATTCGTTAAGCCGAATATGTGATTCTTTCCACTGATTTCCATTCGCCGGAGAATCTTGGCGTCTCCGTCGAGCTGCTACTTCTTGAGGTACCTGTATGAGATGTAGCAGCTGCCCTCTCTGGAAACCATGCAAGGCCCGATCGGCGAGCCAGGCGTGCACTTCTTCGCGAACAGTGGGCACTCCTCGCTCGTCAAGATCCCGCGCAGCATCTCGCCGCACCTGCATCCTTCTGCCTCTGTGTACTCGCGTTCGTGAATCGGTGCCAGCAGGTCCTCGAACCTCTCCCTCGCATCGTGTTGTTCGAGCTTCTTCTTGATCGCGAGGCCGCTTCCTTTGATGACTGGGAATCCTCTCCA
>JALHSX010000271.1 GCA_022865445.1 Thermoplasmata archaeon
GCTCTGCGCGCTCTTCTTCAGATACTCCTTGACTACGATCCTCGCAGCCTCTCGGACCGCTTCCTCGCTGCTGCGCTTTGGCTTCCACCCGAGCTTTGCCATCTTCCTGTTGTCAAGCAGGAATCGGGGGACGTCGCCCTTCCACCCACTCTCGCCGCCCGTGTACTTTAGCTTGACATTCTTGAGTCGCGTCTCTTCCAGAAGGATCTCGACGATCCGCTTGACCGCGAACTGGTCCGAAGCACCGAGGTTGAAGTAGTTCAGCCGGTCCTTGCCGTGCTTGAAGCCGTAGATCATGCCGTCGACGCACTCGTCTGCGAGAAGATAGGACTTCTTCTGCTTGCCGTCTCCGAGGATCTCGAGGACCTTCCTGTTCTTGTTGAGTTTCTCCACGAGATCATACAGGATTCCGTGGGTGCTCCTGTGGCCGACGATGTTGGCGAATCTGAATATCCAGCTCTTGATCCCATAGAGCTCTGCGTACGCGGAGACGAGGCCCTCGCATGCTAGCTTCGACGCCCCGTACAAGGAGATCGGGAGGCATGGGCCGTAGTCTTCGGGCGTCGGAAACACCTTGGCTCTTCCATAGATCGTCGATGTTGATGAGAACACGAAAGTTTTGATGTCGTTTCTGCGGGCGCATTCCAGAGTATTGTAGGTCGCTATTGTGTTCTGCTCGAGGTCGACCATCGTCGACTTCGTGCCCTTCCGTATGTCTGGATTCGCCGCGAGGTGCCAGACGCTCTCGTGCCCGCGCATCTCTCGCGAGAGGGTTCCTACGTCCAGCAAGTCGGCCTTGACGAATCTGAAGTACTTCTCACCCAGGTGCTCTGAGATGAACTCCTCCTTACCGGTGCTGAGGTTGTCGTAGACCGTGACGCTGTTTCTTTTTGCGAGCCTGTCGACGACATTGCTTCCGATGAATCCCGCACCACCCGTGACGAAGTAGGTCATGTTGCGAACCTCCCTGAACGAATCCTAGACCTCATTGGGCGATGGGGGTAAAAATCTTCGTGCCGATCGATTCGCACCAGGGCTCGCCATTTCTAGTATCTGGAAGACAGAAAAGTGAAAGGAAAGGGTTTGATTTGGTCTCTATGGTGCAGCAGCGTCCAGGATGCCCGCTCCTTGCGTCCAGGCCCATTTCAGAACCTGCAGGTCCGCCTCGAGCCATGGAACGAGCTGCGTGTTCTTGATGTCATTGAGCGCGTTCAGGGCTGCGGACTTCGTCATGGTTCCGTCCTTCAAACCGAAGTAGATCCCGTAGACATCGACGTAAGCCTGCTGCTGGTCGAAGTCGTCTCCCCAGTACATGAAGCACTTGTCCATCGAGTCCATCTCGTCCTCGTATGTCTGCAGGCTGAAGTACTTGCCCCATTGCATTGTGTACACGTTGCTCAGCGCAGCGACTGCATTGCCGGTCTGTCCCTTGGACAGCGCGGTGATGGCTGAGTTGACATATGCGAGGTCGTTGACGTGCTGGTCTGGTCTCAGGAATACATCCCACGAGCCCATGATGCCGCCCTCGCCTATAGTCCAGGGCGTGA
>JALHSX010000272.1 GCA_022865445.1 Thermoplasmata archaeon
CCTGATGCCGAGATTCCTTCGAAGGAGGATTCCGCATCTGCCACGCTCGAATTCCTCATCCCTCGAGGCCTCGTAGTCACTCGCGAGTTTCCAGACAACGTGAGGAAGGAACGGAACCTGCAGGTCACACCCATCATTTGGTTGACCGAGTCACCTGGGGAGAGAAGGGTCGCCCCGACAAGTCTGGCCGTGCTTACGGACACGGTGATACGGTTTATGGAGACGAATCCGAACAGCATAGTCCTGATGGAAGGGATCGAGTACATAATGACATTCAACGAGTTTAGGAAGGTCCTGAGAGCTCTCGATTCCCTGAACGAGATCGCATGGATAACGAAAGCCCGACTTCTCGTCGCCGTGCATCCCAAGGCCTTCGATGACAAGGACCTTGCGATGTTGGAGAGAGACCGGACCATACTCAGAGGGACTTCAGGCATCGATGAGCTCAAGCGAGAATCGATGATTACGGGTGCTACAATCTAGGATGGTTCGGGGCTCGTATGGGCACCATGGGATTCCCGCCGGCAATTGCTGCATCTGTGAGTCGGTAGCCGCGACATCCATGGATGAATCAAAACGGGTCGCGAAGAGAACAGCCAAATGGCATTTGCTGCATTCATGAGCATCCAACGCAAGGCTGGTATCATCTCAGGACCCACGGCTTGTTCCGGACTAGAGGGCGGTCACTTGGCCTCTGCTTTCTTGTACGAGCCAATGATCTTGACGAAGGCGCCCGTCTTCAGGAGACCTCCTATTGCGGCATGGCAGTTGGGATCATCCATGCTTCCCTCGAAATCCGCATAGAACACGTAGACCCATGGCTTGTTCTTCCTTGGCCTGGATTCGAGCTTCGAGAGGTTGACATTGCGCGAGGCGAATTCGCCAAGGCATTTGTGAAGCGCCCCAGGTGCGTTCTTTGTGGCGAACACTATGGAGGTTTTGTTCGCACCATCGACAGGGCCAGGGTTCTTCTCGAGCACGAAAAAGCGTGTGACGTTGACATCCTCGCTCTGGATGTCCTCTTTCAGGGTCTTCAATCCATAAACGCTTGCTGCACGCTTGCTCGCGATGGCTGCGACGTCTGTTCGCTTGGATTCGGAAACGATCCTCGCACTGCCTGCGGTGTCGTAGGACGGGATGACTTTCCATTCAGGGTGATTCGCGAGGAATTTCCTGCATTGGCCAAGGGCTTGCGGATGGCTGAGCACCTCTTTGATGGTCTCCATCGACGCATCGCCGTACACCATCAGATAGTGCTTGACAGGCACGATCGCCTCACCTGAAACCGTCAAATCATGATCGAACAGGAGATCGTTGACCTGAGCCACACTGCCCTCGATCGAGTTCTCCACGGGGACCACTGCGTGGGTGACCTTGTCGTGCTCGACTGCCTCGAAGACCGATTGGAAATCAAGCATGGGCTTCGTCTTCACCTTGCTCCCGAAGAAATTGAAGCAGGCATCTTCCGAATATGCCCCTCGCTCTCCCTGGAAAGCCACCAAAGGATCCTTGTTCAAGAGTATCACGCGCAGTACCTTGAACGAGGTATTTCTAATCTTCCAAAACATATGAATGGAGCTGGATTGTACAGAACTGTCCAGCCAGCACCCTGATTCCAGCTACGACCCCGAGCCGCAAACATTTATATCGGTTCAGGCCATGAGGAGACATGTCACGCCTTGACAGGGTGTGGCTCTACTGTACACGGAGGCTAGGAATGGCGCACAAGAGCACCGGTTTGCTTATTCTGCCCTTGGGTCTGCTTATCCTAGCCTAAGGGCTGCAGTGAAGGTTTTTGGAGAGTGTTTTGATGCCAACACAAACTCCGAGTGAGACTGCTCGAGAAACGATGGAACCCACATTCAAGATACCCGATACGGGGGTGTTCGTGAGTGAATACAACAGGAAGATATTCTCCGCAACGAGGATGCCGGAGACAGTCAAGATCCTGGACACCACCTTGCGGGACGGAGAGCAGACGCCGAACGTGGCGCTTTCGAGCGAGGACAAGGTCAAGATCGCCCAAGCGCTGGACGAACTGGGCGTCGATATCATAGAGGCTGGGTTCCCCATCAACTCCGAAGGCGAAGCAGATGCTGTCAAGAGAGTAGCTGGCTCGGGACTGAAGAGCGAGATATGCGCATTGTGCAGAGCGAGCCCGGCAGACATCGACGCAGCGCTGGCATGTGATGTTGATTCTGTTCATATCTTCCTCGCGACTTCCAAAGTACATCTGGAGAAGAAGCTGAAGATCTCGCAGGAAGAGGCACGAGACAAAGCCGTAACAGCCGTTCAGTATGGCAAGGACCACGGACTGACGGTCGAGTTCAGCTGCGAGGATGGGACGAGAACCGAACTCGATTTCCTCAACGTAGTTCACAAGGCAATACAAGAGGTTGGCGTCGACAGGATAGACATCCCCGACACCGTGGGTGTGATGACTCCCACCGCCATGACACAGTTCGTTGCGGAGATCAAGAGGAATGTGAAGGTGCCTTTGGCCGTCCACTGTCACGACGATTTCGGAATGTCGGTGGCCAACTCGTTGGCCGGCGTGCTTGGCGGAGCGGAGGAGGTCCACTGCACAATAAACGGCCTCGGAGAGCGCGCAGGAAACGCTGCACTCGAGGAAGTCGTGATGGGCCTGCAAGCATTCTACAACATCAAGACCAACATCAACACAAGGAAGATGGCTTTCGTTTCCAGGCTCGTTTCCCAGCTGACAGGAATAGCGGTCCCACCGAACAAGGCAATAATCGGAGAGAACGCATTCTCGCACGAATCCGGCATCCACGTCCACGGTGTGCTGAGCGACGCGTCGACATATGAGCCAATGCGGCCGGAGATCGTTGGGAAGGAGAGAACCTTCGTCGTGGGAAAGCACTCGGGTGTCCACGCAGTCCAGAACAAGCTCAAGGAATACGGCCTGGAGCTCAACCACGACCAATTGAAAGAGGTCGTCGCGAGGGTCAAGAAGTGGGCCGAATCCGGAAAGAAATTGGACGATGCGGAGTTGCTTGCGGTTGCGTACGATGTCATCGGTCAGGAGGCCGCCCCTGCCATCAAGCTTGAGGAGTTCACAGTCTTTACCGGATTGAACTTCACGCCGACGGCCACGGTCGTTCTGAACATCGACGGAGAGAACAGACGGGCCTCCGATACTGGTGTGGGTCCGATAGATGCAAGCGTGAACGCGATAAAGGCAGCTGTCTCGAAGAACATCGTGCTGAAGGAGTACAGGCTGGAGGCCATCACTGGAGGTTCGAACGCACTGTGCGAGGTGACCGTGAAGCTCGGGGACTGCGAGGATGCGCAGCTTATGTCGCTTGGCAAGAGCGTCGGCTCCGACATAGTTACTACAAGCGTGGACGCGATGGTTGAAGGCCTGAACAGACTGTGGGTTCGAAAACTAGGCGTCTGCAACGGGAAGGAGAAGAAGAGGGCATACTGACCCGCGGAGCTATCTGCAGAGGTGGATCGAGTGAGCAAGACAATCGCCGAGAAGATACTGTCCGCGAAATCCGGCAAGGACGTCCATGCGGGAGAGATCGTTGAGGCGCAAGTGGATTACGTCATGGTCAACGATATCACGGGACCCGCGGCCTTCGATGAGTTCGAAGGTCTGTGCGCACCCGTCATCGGGAAGAAGGTCGTCCTGATTCCAGATCACTACGTTCCGAACAAGGATGTGGCCTCTGCGAAGCAAGCCAAGAAGATGAGGGATTTTGCGCGTAAGCACCACATCAAGAACTACTTCGAGGTAGGCTCGGGAGGCGTATGCCACCAGCTCATGATAGAGCAAGGATTCGTCGCCCCTGGGAGACTCATCGTGGGAGCTGATTCGCACACATGTTCCTACGGCGCTCTGGGAGCTTTCGCGACCGGAATTGGGAGCACAGAGGCGGCCACCGTCTTCGCAAGAGGAGTCCTTTGGTTCAAAGTGCCGGAATCGATGAGATTCACCATCGACGGGAAGCTCGGCAAGCACGTGTCCGGAAAAGACGTCATACTGACGATCATCGGGGACATAGGCGTTGAGGGAGCTCTGTACTCGTCCATGGAGGTACAGGGCAGTTCGATATCCTCGCTTCCAGTCTCCGATAGAATCACCATCTCGAACATGGGCATCGAGGCCGGGGCAAAAGCGTGCATAATCCCGCCTGATCCAAAGGTGGACGCATACCTTGGCAAGAGGGTGAAGGGGGCCTACAAGCACGTTCTGGCAGACCTGGATGCGCAGTATTCCGATACCAAAGAGTATGACGGCAAGGACATAGTCCCGCTAGTCGCGAAACCATTCCTGCCGAGCAATGTAGCTCCTGC
>JALHSX010000273.1 GCA_022865445.1 Thermoplasmata archaeon
ACGACACGCATCGCGTCCGCACGGGATGTCACATCGAGCGCCAAGATGATCCTGTTCTTCTTCTGCATCTGCTCCCCGTGGCAAATCCACTACCCTTTGGATAATCTTTCTGTACGTATCCCTTTCGAAAGTACTATCAATATGCCGAAGCGGCATACGACCCTCGTGAGCAAGATCAAAAGAATGCCGAAGGGCTCCGCATACACAGGCAAGCTGCCTCAGGGTTGCGTCCACTGCGAGAAAGGCGCGAAGCTCGTGCTTCTTGTCACTGGCAAGTGTTCTCGCAGATGCTGCTACTGTCCGCTGTCGTCGGCCAAGAGAGGAAAGGACGTTTTCTTCGCGAACGAGAGAAGCGTCCGTGGCGTCGATGAGGTGATTCACGAGGCCGAGCTCATGGATGCACTCGGAACAGGCATCACAGGCGGAGACCCGCTTGAGGCGATCGACAGAACGGTCGAATCCATCAAAGCGCTCAAGAAGAGATTCGGGAAATCACACCACATCCATCTGTACACCTCGACGACCGACTTGAAGAAGATAGACATGGTGGCAAGAGCCGGGCTGGACGAGATAAGGTTCCACCCCTCGATGAACCAGTGGAGCAAGCTCAACGGATCGGATTTCGTCGATGCCATCAGAAGGGCGCAGAAACACAAGTTGAAGGTCGGCCTGGAAGTACCTGCAATTCCAGGGAGGGCAAAGGATATCCTCGCAGCGATCTCGTTCGCGGACGAGCATGGGCTGGACTTCGTCAACCTGAACGAGCTCGAGTTCTCCGAGACCAATTGGCGCGCGCTGAGGGCTCTTGGGTTCGATGTCAAGGAGGAGAACGACGTCTCCTCCGGGGTGGCCGGGAGCGAGGAGCTCGCACTGGACCTCCTGAGAGTCGAGACCGGTGTGCCGCTACACTATTGCTCGTCAGCGTTCAAAGACGGGGTCCAACTGAGGAGGAGGATCTCGCGGAGAGCGAAGAACGTCCGGAGACCGCATGAATTGCTGACAAAGGACGGGACTCTGCTCATAGGTGTGATCGAGACAGACAAGGTGGCCACGACGGCCGCATACATCATGAAGAAGTTCGATCTGCCTGGCAGATTCGTCTGGAGCAATCCTGGCAAGAAACGGTTGGAGATCGCACCATGGGTCCTCGAGGAGATCGCGGGCGAGCTGGACGAAATATCCTTCATAGTTGAAGAATACCCCACGGCCGACAGACTAGAGGTCGAGCGCGTGCCGCTCAAGCGACGCTGATGCTCTGCACGTTGTGGTGCCTGTTGACAACCTCGCGGGCTATCCGCAGGTTCTTCCCGTTCTTGCCGATGGCCTTTCCCTTGACCTTCGGGTCGACGGTGACCGTCGCGTGAATGATGTTCCCCCGGTCCTCGAGCGTGACGCTCTGGACCGAGTATGTGTGGAAGACGTTCTTGATGAACGTCTCGGGGTCCTCCGAGTACTCGATGACGTGTATGTTCTTGCCCGTGAGGTTCTTCATCCGGATCACGTTCTCGCCCTTCTTGCCCACGGCCCTGCTTCCCTGGCCCTTCTCCACCACGAAAACGAGCTTCTCCTCGGTTTCCAGGCAGTCCTTGACCTGGGTGCCGGTGACCTTCTCGAACAGGGTGATGTACCGCAGGGTGTCTTCTGTGAAAGTGATGTCTCCCATGTGACCACTCATCAGGCGGAGAGTATGTTGGACTCTCCAGGGCTTATGATGGCCAACGCGGATATCGGGAAAGGCTTCCCGCACGCAGACCCCAGCTCAACGTTCGTTCCATCGAATACCATTACCTTCTGTGACGAGCCAGATTCCGTAAGCGATTTCTCAGGGCAGTTGCTCGAAACGACCACGAGCTTCGCCTCGCCCTTCTTGATGCACTTCTTCGTCTCCGCGAGGCCGAACCTCACGTCGCCGGTGGTCGCAGCGGTTTTGAGAGCGCGAGCAATGTCAATCATTCCTTATCACCTTCTTTCTTCCCAGACGGTGCCCAAACGAGATTGACAGCGCCAGTGCCCACAGTAACCGGCTGACCAACTATAATGTTTTCCACAACGCCTTCGAGCGTATCCACCTCGCCAGTTATGCCTGCACGGAGCAGGTGCGTCGAGGTGATCTCAAACGCTGCTCTCGCGAGCACGCTCGACTTGCGGCCCGAAATACCGTGCCTGCCGATGGCTTTCACGTCGCCGTCGTTCGTCATGAGGTCGGCCACGAGCATTATGTGGCGTATGTCGACTGTAAGACCTTGCTCGTCAAGCGTTCGGGTGGCTTCGTTGATTATGGAGTTCCTCGCGGCTTCGATCCCGAGCGCCTCGTATATCTCCATTATGCTGTTGGTCGAAGTCCTCTTCTTGTCCACGTACTGGATCTCCAGGACCTTCTCGAGGTTCGAGCCTTCCGTGTAGACCACGTAGTGGCCGCTGACCCTTCGGATCACCGCCCTCTGGATGCCCTCGACGCCCTTTATCGGACATGCCTTGGTGTCCTCCGAGATCTTCTGGAGCTTCTTGTAAGAAGGTTCGTCGCACTTGATCACGATGTTCTGTTCGCGCATCTCGCCGAGGCCCTTCACTCCCTTGGACTTGTTGAGCTTCCGGAGCACATCCTCCGGCGTGATGGACTTGCGCTCCATCTTCTTCCTCTCGAGCTTCACGAGGACTTCCATGTTGTTGATGTCGGTTTCGACATCCGCGATGTCTATCAGGTTCGTCCGCTCGATGTTCGATGCGATCTCGCGCACCTTGTCCAGCTCGTCCTGGGCCGCCTCTTCCAGATGTATCTCCATTATCGGAGTGCTTGGCACGCGCCTCGCGTCGACGATCTCTATCAGCCTCGGCAGACCGAGCGTGACGTTCATCTCCGCGACCCCTGCATAGTGGAAAGTCCTCATAGTCATCTGTGTGCCTGGCTCACCTATGCTCTGCGCGGCAAGGATGCCCACGGACTCGTTCGGATCAACCATGTGTGATTGGAACCTCTCGATCGTGAGGTCGAGCATCTTCTCGAGCAGCTTATCCGGTATCTCGACTCCCGCGAGCCTTGAGGATATCTCGCTCAGGATCGAGCGCGGGAGCATTCGGCTCTTCTTCTCGAGCATCTTCATCATCTTGACCTCAAGAGGGGTGATATGAGGCGTCTTGCTCGGCAACTCCTTCTTCGAGAACACCGGCTTCTTGAGCGGCTTCTCCTTCTTCTTCCTCGGCATCCGGTCTTTGGCCTTGACTGCTCCGAGGAGCTGCTTCAGCTTCTTCTCTCCGAGCAGCTTCTCCAGGTCCCTCTTGACCTTGTCCGATGCTCTCGCGACCTTCGTGAATGTGTATCCTTTCTCGACGATCTTCTCAGCGGTCTTCTCGTCTACGCCCTTGCGGATGAAGACATCCATCGCGTTCTTTGCTGTCATGGCACTCATCCCTCCTCAGGGCCGCCGCTCTCGAAATCAGGCTCTTCGGTCTCCGTCTCCGCGTCTTCCGATGGCGTTTCGAGCAGGTCCCTGTCCTGGATACCGTAGCTGAGCGCGCCCTTCTCCCGGACCTTGGCGATCAGCTCGCCTTGGTCCCCTAGGACCGTCAGTATGACATCGTCGATATCGACCGCGTCGCCGCCAACGCTTCTCGTCGGGTCAATCCCGTCCTCACCGTAGCTGAGTTGGATGATGGTGCCCGCGGTGTTCCTCACGGAGCCGTCCTGCATGACCTTGAGGTCCTCGAGCGCGTTGATGAGCCTCCTCTGCATGTATCCTGACCTGGAAGTCCTGACCGCAGTATCGACCAGCCCTTCTCTGCCACCCATCGAGTGGAAGAAGTACTCTGCCGGGGTGAGGCCGCTCTTGTAACAGTTCCTGACGAAGCCTCTCGCCTCGGAACCCAAGTCGCCCTTCTGGAAGTGCGGGAGCGTGCGGTTCCAGTAACCTCTGGACAGACGCTCTCCCCTGACTGCCTGCTGGCCTATGGCGCCGGCCATCTGAGACAAGTTGAGCATCGAGCCCCTCGCGCCTGACCTGGCCATGATGACCGCAGAGTTCTCGAGACCCAGGTGCCTGCCCGCGATCTGACCCGCGGTATCCCTCGCCTTGCCAAGGACCTTCATGATCTCGACTTCGAGCGTCTCCTCGAGCGACCTGCCGGGCATCTGCTCCAGCTCGCCCCGTCTGTACGCCTGGACATGCTCCTCGACCTTCATCTTCGCCTGTGTCATCGCGTCGTCGATCTCGCGCTTCGCCTGGTCCGGAATGTCTTCATCGTCGATACCAGTCGTGAACCCCCGGACCATGATCGCGCCGATCGCGAGCTTCGTGGCCATGTCGATGAACTCCCTTGATTTGTCGGGGCCGTAGTCCCTGGAGAGCTTGTCGAGTATCTTGCCCTTGAACGCTCCAATGCCTTTCTCGTCGATCGTTCCCATGAACAGCTTTCCATGCCTGATGACGACGAAACTGTCGTGCTCGCACTTGTCCTTCTTGCAGTTCGTGCACTTCTGGCAGATGGAGGACTTGAAAGTCATGTGCAGGTCGGGCGGCAGGATCAGGCTGAACAGCTGCTTGCCGGTCCAGTATTCGATGCCTCCCTGGGTCTTCGGCTTAGGTAGCTTGATGTCGCCGACCTTCTCGATGATCTTGAGCGTCTCCTCGCGCGTGAACCTGGAATCCTTGTGCGTCAGGAGGAACGAGCCCGTGATGTGGTCGTGTATGCCGCCGATTACGGGTGCTCCCATCCTCGGGGACAGGATGTGCTCCTGGACCCTCATCAGCACCTTCGCCTCTGCTCTGGCCTCCTCGCTCTGGAGCACGTGCAGGTTCATCTCGTCGCCATCGAAGTCCGCGTTGTATGGTGGGCAGACGCACAGATTGAACCTGAAGGTCTTGTATGGCATGACCCTGACCTCGTGCGCCATGATGGACATCCTGTGCAGCGAAGGTTGCCTGTTGAACAGCACGACGTCGTGGTCCATCAGGTGCCTCTCGACGACATAGCCCGCCTCGATGGTCTCCGCGACCGTCTCGGCGTTCTTGTCGGTGACCTTGATCCTGCGACCGTCCGAACGTATGACGTAGTTCACGCCCGGCTTGTACTCCGGACCGGCAGGGACAGGGCCTCTCTTGCACATCTCCTTCGCTTTCTCGAGGTTGCGCTCAGTGACGTGTATGGGCACTGTGAGCTCCCTAGCAGCCTCGACGGGCACGCCGACCTCGTTGATGGAAAGCATCGGGTCCGGAGAGATGACCGTCCTTGCGGAGAAATTCACACGCTTGCCAGACAGGTTCGACCTGAACCGGCCCTCCTTGCCCTTCAGCCTCTGGACCAGCGTCTTGAGCGGCCTGCCGGACCTGTGCCTCGCAGGCGGAATGCCAGACGTCTGGTTGTCGAAGTATGTGGTGACGTGATACTGCAGCAACTCCCAGAGGTCCTCTACGATCAGCTGCGGAGCTCCAGCGTCCCTATTCTCTCGCAGCCTCTGGTTGATCCTCAGGACATCGACGAGCTTGTGGGTGACATCGTCCTCGGACCTGTCACCTGAATCCAGCGTGATCGAAGGCCTCACCGTGACCGGAGGTACTGGAAGCGCCGTGAGCACCATCCATTCCGGCCTCGATACGGTCGGGTCGATGCCGAGAGAAATGAGATTCTCGTCCGGGATCCTCTCGAGCCTCTCCCTGACCTCCTTCGGAGTGAGCTTGTGCCCTTCCTCCCTGAAGGTCGTGGGCTTGTCGAGCGTGATCTTCAGCTGGACGGTGCCGCAGTGCGGGCAAGTCGTCCTCGACGCCGCGTCTCTGGCGGCCTCCTTTGAGACCGCGCCGGTGTCGAGCTCGCCTGCGCCCAGCTCCTCCATGCGGTCCCTCTGCTTCCTGTACTCCTCGGCCTGCTCGCCGGTGAGCAACAGTTTGCCGCAGGACCTGCAAGTGGACTGGAGCAGCTTCTTGATCTCTTTCACGTAGCCCACGTGTATGACCGGCATCGCGAGGTCGATGTGGCCGAAGTGGCCTGGGCACTCGTCTACCTTCTTGCCGCAGGTCTTGCACCTCAGTCCGGGTTCGATCACGCCGAGGTGCGGGTCCATCAGGCCCATGTCGATCGGGAAGCCATCATCGTCATACGTGTCAGCGGTGATGATCTTCGTCGCGCTCATCTTCCGGATCTCGTCAGGCGACAGATGCGCGAACTTGATTGACGAGATGCGTTTGGTCACGCCGGTGGCGCTCATTTCAAATCCTCCAGTTGCAAGCGCATGGCGACTCCAAGCGAGAGCAGCTCGTCCAGCAGGAGCTTGAAAGCATAGGATGTCTGCACCTGGTAGACCTTCGAGTTGTTCCCGCAGACCGGGCATCTCAGCGTTCCCCGCCTGTCAAGTATGGCGATGTGGCCGCAGGCCGGGTTGCCGCAGACGTACTGGAGCGTGCCGTCAGACTCGTCCAGCAGCCTGTCCTTGATGACCATCGCAGCGCCGTGACCTATCAGACAGTCCCTCTCCATCTCTCCGAACCTCAGGCCGCCCTGTCTGGATCTGCCTTCCGTCGGCTGTCTGGTGAGTATCTGCACAGGCCCTCTGCTTCTCACGTGCAGCTTGCCGGAGACCATGTGGTGCAGCTTCTGGTAGTAGATGACGCCGATGAAAATCTCGGCCTCGATCTTCCTGCCAGTCGTGCCGTCGTACATGACCTCCTTGCCGTTGTGCTTGAAGCCGTTCTTGACCAGCGAGTCCCTAATGG
>JALHSX010000274.1 GCA_022865445.1 Thermoplasmata archaeon
CGAACAGACGGCCATAACCGGAGCAGACGGGCTTGATGGATGGTTCAAGTTCAAGGTCAAGCCAGGAATATGGAACGTCTGGGAGGTCATGCCGGAGGACGATCCCATAACTCCCTATGTCGACGAGAGCGCCTGGTATCAGACGTTCCCGACCTCTCCAGGAACGCATCCGTTCGTGGGGATAGGCGAGGGTTCCACAATCTCCGACAAGCACTTCGGCAACGTGCCGCTCACGACGATCTGGGGCTACAAGTACTATGACAAGATCGGCTTGAACGGCGTGCGTGACGAGGACGACATCGGTCTAGAAGGTTGGACAATCACATTGGACGACGGCAACCAGCTGACACCTATCCTGACGGACGTAACGGGACGCAGGTCGGTCGATGTGATGTTCGCGATAGACCTCTCTGGTAGTTTGGTTGACGACATTGCCCAGATAAGGGCGGCTGTGACGAACATCATGGCTGCGCTGGCTTCCGCGGGTGTGGATGCAAGGTTCGGAGTAGTATCGTTCGTCGACTACCCAGACGAGTACAGCACGACCGAGATCGGCTCTGTTCCGGAGACTTATTCGGCGCTTTATGGCTATGAGCCATCCGGTGACTACGCGTACAAACTGGATCAGCCTCTGACCTCGGACACAGACGATGTGGAGGACGTGATGGACAGCCTGAGTATCTACTACGGCGGGGACGGGCCACAGGACTACACTCGTGTAGTCCACGAGGCCTGGAACGATGCATCCGTCGGCTGGAGATACTGTACTGAAAGAGTACTGGTCTTGTTCGGCGACAACGCTGCTCACGACTCCGGCTTCGACAACAACAACGATGGAATCAATGACAACACTGGAGGAGATCCGGGACGAGATGAGGTGATGAATACCGATGACGACCTCGACTTCGAGACGGAAGTCGCCAACGCCGCAGCGCACGGTGTCCACATCATGAGCGTCTACATCCCAGGTACGGGTGTATCCCACGAATGGGAGTACATGGCATCCGAGACGGGCGGCAGCTACTTCACCCTCGCAGATGTCGGTGACGTCCCAGATGCGATTCTGGACCTGATTCCGCTCGGCTACTTCGTGTTCACGGGCCTGAAGCCAGGAACGTACACGCTAGGTGAAGTGGAGCCTCTCGGACAGGAGGACTACTGGTACATCACGACTCCTCAGGGGCAGCTCCATATAACGATCTCGAAGCCAACTGTTCCCGGCACGAAGATACACCAAGACATCGGGAACATGAGGCTGGCGAAGGTTTGGGGCTACAAGTTCGTAGACGAATACGGAGGCGACCCAGCGAACCCGACATATCCGAATGGAATATTCGATCAGGATGAGGGAGGATATGCCTTCTGGCCAATACACTGGATGCCGGTCGGCGGAACACAAGTCTCAACCACGAGCACCATGGAAGATGACGATGAGACTCCTGAAGACGAGGCAGGATTGTACGAGATCTGGCTCACACCTGGAGACTACGCGATTTGGGAGGACAAGAAGTTCCTGAGCACCTGGGAGGCTACAACTCCGTGGAATGTCACGATGACGATCCCAGCTCACCCGTGGGGTCCGCAAGTGATCAAGAGGCTGGACTTCGGCAACACGCTACCCTTGTCCGACCCAATGGTGCCATTCGTGTTGGACAGTGGTTGGAACCTCTGGTCGTCGCCCGTGCGTGTGGAAGGCCTTACGGCAGCTAGTCTGCTTCGGACGATAGGTCCGGCTGGGTTGCTGATCACCGGTCTAAACGAGGCAAAAGCCGAGTACTACTCGTACATGGATGGCTGGGATGAGCAGCTCTACGACTTCCCGATAGTCGCCGGAGATGGCTACTACATCTATGTGACGGAGGAAGTATCCTTCGCGCTGTCTGGCGATGCCATAGGTCCAAGCCAGGTTGAGCTCCTGGCGGGGTGGAACTTGATCGGATACAGCAGCTTGACGACCATGAAGGCAAGCGCCCTGCTCGGAATGATCAGCGGGGGCAACGCTCTGCTGATGACCGGCCTAGATGACGCCGAAGCTCGGTACTACTCGTACATGGCGGGTTGGGACGCAGCATATGACTTCACCCTCTCGGCAGGGAAGGCGTACTTCGTGTGGGTTGACAGCCCCTGCGTATTGGTATACGCGTGAGTGCAAACCTATTTGACTCGGGCGGCGTTTTGAGCCGCCCGAAGAAACCTATTTCCTTTACTCTCAAAGGGGCAGCGGACGCATTTGACTCCCAGTACTCGTATGATTGATCAAGAGGGAATCCTCGCCAGTTGCGCAGCAGTCTATGGCTGCGGCCTTACAAATTCGCAGGGACTCGTAGGCGAGAGCAGGATTTCCAAATCAGTACTGAATCTCCCACCAAGTAGCCGCCGTCCTGCGCGAAATGGAATCATGATTGTTTGCATAGCGGCGGTCGCGACCCTGCTACTTGCCTGCTCCATCGATTTCGGCGGCTCGTCAAGAGACTCTCCCGCAGCAGTTGCTGGTACCACGATAAAGGTAGTATTCGGTCACGTCAATGATTCGCTACAGGCTCCAGTCCCGGGCGCTGGAGTGACTGTGACCGCCAAGATTGATAGCACAGTACATAAGATCTCTACTACGACCACCGACAATTCTGGTTTCTACACAGTGACATTCGGAGCATCCGACTGGTTTGTCAATGACGTCATTCAGGTTGACGTAACTTACGATTCGCTGAGCGCGACGAATTCCACGGTTGCCAACGCTGGTCCATCGCAGACAGTGGATGTTCAATTTGCAGAGGTCATCCCTGAATTCAGCAGTGCATTGATGGTGACGCTATCGACTATCGTGTTGATCGTCGCGGTTGTCCGGAATTTCCGCAGGGACCCGAGTTGACGACAGTATCTCCGAGACTGCATTGTCATCCCTCGGGTTCACTAGGGGTCAACGAGATGTGCGCCATCGGCCCCATAATCCGCAGAAAAGACTATATTGTACCCACGCAATGGTTCATCCGTCTAGCTGGGGTATAAACCTCAAAATGACAGAATGAGGAGTACACTTCGATGGATCTCAAGTCAAGTCATTCGATCCCCGCAGCAGTCTCGGGAATTGTAGTCATAATTCTACTGTGTTTAATCGTCATCGTTACTGTTCCTGGGAATTCGTCTGCTGCATCTTTTCCCAAAACGATATTCGGTCATGTGTTCGAAGGCGATCATTCTCACCCGTTGGTGAATGCGTACGTTGTCGTCGAGACTAAGGATAGCGGAGGCACTGTGCGTCAGACTCTGACTGACTATACGGATTCAGCTGGTTTCTATACAGTGAGCACCACCGATGATTGGGATTTTGTCGCCACAATCGACGTGACTGTATACGTTCCAACCCAGAAGACTGTCTCCGTAGCTGACAATGGTGGACCGTCGCAAAACATTGAGGTCCCATTCCCTTACGCGATTCCCCAGCTTCCTGGTATCGGCGGGACTCTCGCATCCGCGGTCATACTGGGTTTGGTGGCTGTCGTAGGCCTGCGCAAGAAGCCTCTCAAAGGTTAGTCGCGCAGGCGATCTTTCGCGCGCAAAGAACCAGTCGTGCTGACAACGAACAGGTATCCTTGTAGGAAGGTTCTTATCAGATGTGATAATTACTGCACTCAGGATGGGATGCTAGCATGAATGCCAGTGTGTGTTCGCACTCTGATAATCATGTCCGACCCTATATATAACGCCCAGAAGCCTGGATTCTATAGTAGGCAGTTCTCACAAATTGATGCCTGAGTATCTTCCGAGACTGCCACGAACTGTGGTAAATCCAATGAGAGACGAAACGCCACTCACAAGTCTGCCTAGTTCCTCAATCGTAGTA
>JALHSX010000040.1 GCA_022865445.1 Thermoplasmata archaeon
ACGAGTTCAAGAAGTTCATGATCGTCCAAAAGGTGAGGAACAGGCCGGCCATGGTCGGGATAATCCCCACGACCTTCGATAAGACGGGAATCAAGCCCGGCTGAGCTGTCCGGCAAGGCAATTCGCCGTTCCCCCCAAATGTCGTCGTTTCTATACCCCCCTAGTCAGTAGAAGAAGACTACGTCTTCTTGCGGGTCAATAGTTTGCGACATAGCCAGATATCTCCGGTCGGCAATTATCGAAGTCGATAACGACTGTCTTTGAGAACCAGCCACAAAGCTATATAAGCCCTGCTCAAGCGTATTACTTCCTACGCGGGCTGGAAGGCCTGCGGGAGGACAAAACAATATGAAGAAGATTTGGAGAATCCGAAAGGATTCAGAGGCGGTATCCCCCGTCATCGCAACCATTCTAATGGTCGCGATCACCGTCGTTCTGGCGGCCGTGCTGTATGTCATGGTCCTAGGATTCGGGGGCACGTCGACACAAACCCCAGCGGCAACGTATCAGAAGAACACGATAACGAATGGTCAGAAGATCACGATCGTGTCCATAACGAAGACTGATGTGCCGTGGGACGACGTGAAGATACAGGTGTCGGATGGAACGAACATCGCTGCGTGGAGCCCGACAAAGGCAGCACTGAGCACCACAGTAGCCGTCAACTACACTACGCAGACTCTTGGAAGCTTGACCATTTGCGTCATTGTGACCGATGTATCCGGTAACGGATACGTGAGTGGAACGGACTACTTCCAGGTATTCACGTACGGTGGGGCAACAGCCTTCGCTTCCGGCACCCAGTACTCTGCGGTCTTGCTCTACGAGCCCTCTGGTGAGCGGTGTGGCCAGGCCATAACGTTCACTGGCTAGATAGAAAGCTCGTGGCACCGACAGAACGAAACAAAACCTCTTAGTTGAAGAGGCCCTCGTGGCTTCTTCAAGATCCCTTTCTCTTTTCTCTCCTCTTTGATGCTATGTCTGATCAACTTCTCATACACGTTGACCGGAATCGGTGCTAGCGGATCCTCACCGAAGTATTCGCCATCTTGTCTGGCCACTTTTCTCCGTGATCGCGAGCGTCCACTGCCGTCCCAACTGTCAGGTCAAGTAGCAGGAGGGAGCGGGGTTCTTGACATGACGAGGATCAAGTCCAGCTGAGCTGTCCGGCAGGGCTGGTCGCATTTTCTGCAAATCTTGATGTCTTCGTACCCCCCGCGGTGGAAGAAGACTATTCCTCCTTTTGAGTCCACAGTCTGCGACATGGCCAGATGTCTCCAATCGGCAATTATCGAATTCGATAACGATTGTCTTTGAGAACTAGCCGCAAATCTATATAGGTTATGCTCAAGCGTATTACTTCCTACGCGGGCCGAAAGGCCTGCGGGAGGACAAAACAATATGAAGAAGATTTGGAGAATCCGAAAGGATTCAGAGGCGGTATCCCCCGTCATCGCAACCATCCTAATGGTCGCGATCACCGTCGTTCTAGCGGCCGTGCTGTATGTCATGGTTCTAGGATTCGGAGGAACGTCGAGCCACACCCCAGTGGCCACGTATTCGAAGAACACGATAACGGGTGGTCAGCAGATCACGATCGTGTCCATAACGAAGACTGATGTGCCGTGGGACGATGTGAGGATACAGGTGTCGGATGGAACGAACATCGCTGAGTGGAACACGACAAAGGCAGCGGTGATTGCTGCTGGCCCAGCAACGGTCAACCTAACTGCGAAGACTCTGGGAAGCTTGACAGTCAGCGTCATTTTGACCGATGTATCCGGTAACGGCTATGTCAGTGGAACGGACTTCTTCACCGCATTCACATACGGTGGAGCGACCGGCTTCTCATCGGGAACCGAGTACTCTGCGGTCTTGCTCTACGAGATCTCTGGTGAGCGGATTGGCCAACCCATGACGTTCAATGGCTAGATAGATGGTCCGTGGCACCGACAGAACGAAACAAAACCTCTTAGTTGAAGAGGCCCTCGTGGCTTCTTC
The DNA here is from genome assembly GCA_022865445.1 of Thermoplasmata archaeon. Lineage (GTDB taxonomy): Archaea > Thermoplasmatota > Thermoplasmata > UBA10834 > UBA10834 > COMBO-56-21. The sequence goes on from JALHSX010000040.1 coordinate 2,002, forward strand.
AAGATCCCTTTCTCTTTTCTCTCCTCTTTGATGTTGCATCTGGTCTCATCGATCCCGTCAGATTGAAGGCGGTCATCCACGGAAAGGGCTTTCTGGGCGAGAGTCATAGGCCATCGCATGGGAGATGATCGCGAGACTCTCGCGATGACTGACAACGAAGCCGAGGCCTTCGTAGTCAGACTGCTGAAGGAGCAAGGACCTCAGAGTACGATGCAGATAGAGAAGCTCGCGAGGAAGGAGCACAAGCGTTGCCCCGATCAGACCGTGATATTCCTGATGAAGATGAAGAAGAAGGGTCTGATAAGGGGGGAGGCTTCGCTGGAGAAGAAGGGTTGGGTCTGGTCGACTCCATAGGCACGTCCAGAGGAACAGGTGCTAGTGTATCATCACTGAGGTATTCGCCATCTTGTCCGACCATTTCTGTCTAGGGTCGTGGGTGTCCACTGCCATCCCAATTATCCAATCAAGCAGCAGGAGGGGTGCGAAGACCTTCGACACGTTCCTCATGAACGCCTGCGCCATGGTCATCTTGCCAGTCGTCGATACGGTCTTCAAGCGCAGCAGCATCTTCCCGAGGGTGCCTCCGACAGAGGAGTCGAAGAACGAGGCGTACAAGAACAGGAGGCCGCCCGCAAACCACCAGGGGAAAAGCCATGACATCCCCACCAAATGGAACAGGATCGAGGTCGGAGCGAAGATGATGAGCGAGTCGATCACGATGGCAACGAACCTTCGAAGCCAATGCTCCTGAAGCGCTTGGTCGCGGCTTAGATAATCGAATCCAGTCACCATTGCACAGCAGCTCCTTGTTGTCCTCGGATGCCTCCAATGTCTATATTACTTTCGAGTGAAGGCGCCGCCACTCGGATCGCCCGTCTGTCATCACATGTCAGCAGGAATTATTTCGTCATCGTGGCGGTCACATATCATCGGTCTAGCCTTAAGAACCATCGGCCAGATTCAGAGTACCCTCACGTGCCACTAAATACCCGCGCGCACCCTCCCCGTCCTGACATGGTAGCGATAAGGCTCTTCGCGCTGATGGAGCACGAGGACGATCCGAAGAAATGCACGGCTGCGAAGCTCGTGCGCCTGGGCGACCTCAAGGAAGCCACTCAGATCAGACGGATACCGCGCGGTGCTCTGGTGCTAGACCCCGAGTCCGAGAAGGCTCTGTCTAAGGAGGACTTGGAGGCTGCGAACAGGTTCGGCATACTCGTGCTCGACTGCTCGTGGAACAAACTCGCGAAGTTCCCGAGGTTGAAGGCGGGCCTGAAGCACAGGGGCCTGCCGTTCCTGCTCGCCGCGAATCCGACCAACTTCGGCAAGGCACAGAGGCTGTCGACCGCGGAGGCGCTGGCCGCCGCGGTATACATGCTCGGAGAGAAATCTCAATCGGAGCACCTCATGAGCAGGTTCAAATGGGGTCCGGTCTTCCTCTCGATCAACAAAGAGCGCCTGGAGGCGTACGCTGCAGCTAGCACGAGCGCGGAAGTCGTTGCTGAGCAGAACAGAATGTTAATTGCAACCGAAAGACACAAAGACGAACCAACAGAGTAGCCTTATGTATCACATTGTCGATTCCCTTTCCCCTTTTGCCAACCGTTCAGGGAAGGGCAGGGCATCGACCGTGAATCACGGGGGGATATGAACGCCGAAAGAATACACGCCTGAGGACCTAGTCGCCATCTGGGAGGAGTTCCTGGGAGGGCAAGAGCGTAGGCACCAGGTGTCCGCACTCGCCGATCTCTATCCCGATGTCAGAAGCATCTACATTGACTTCCTCGAGGTCGAGAAGTTCGATCCGGACCTCGCGAACTACACACTCATCAATCCAACGCTCTCGATCAAGTCAGCTGAGGTAGCCGTGAAGCGGATGGTCTCGCATGCGCTTACCAACCCGTTCCTGCATTTCCGGATCAAAGGCTTGCCGCGCGATTCCAGGATCGAGATCAGGAAACTCAGGGCGAAACACCTCGGCACTTTCGTCAGTATCGAGGGTCTGGTGAGAAAGGCCACTGAGGTCAGACCAAGGGTTACAATCGCAGAATTCGAGTGCGTGCGCTGCCTTCACAGGATTACTGTCGAGCAGGAAGGGATGCTGTTCCACGAACCTCTGGAATGTTCTAAGGACGATGGAGGTTGCGGACGTGGGACGGGCTCGACGAAGTTCAAGCTGCTCACGGATCCATCGAAGTTCGTCGACACCCAGAAAATCGAGATCCAGGAGCCGCCTGAGGGTCTGAGGGGGGGAGCACAGCCAGAGAGGCTTGTGGGCTACATCGATGACGACCTCTCAGGCAGGATTTCTCCTGGCGACAGGATAATGCTCAACGGCATACTGAGAAGCCAGCAGAAAGGCAGCCAGGTGAAGTCGACTCTGTTCGAGATAAGTCTGGACACGAACTCGATCGAGTACGAGGAGCACGAGTACGAGGAAGTGCTCATAACTCCAGAGGACGAGCTGAAGATACACGAGTTCGCCGCGTCCCCGGATGCGTTCGACAGGATCATCGCGTCCATATCGCCAACTATCTATGGCTACGAACAGGAGAAAGAGGCAATGGCACTCCAGCTCTTTGGCGGAGTCAGCAAGCTGATGGACGATGGAACCAGGATCAGGGGCGATATCCATATCGCTCTCATAGGTGACCCGGGCACGGCTAAATCCCAGATTCTCAGGTACATGGCGCAACTGGCACCGAGGGGCATCTACACATCTGGGAAATCATCATCAGCGGCTGGACTTACCGCAGCTGCCGTCAAAGACGAGTTCGGCGAGGGCAGATGGACGCTCGAAGCCGGTGCGCTCGTTCTTGCCGACAAAGGTCTTTGCTGCATCGACGAGTTGGACAAGATGAACGATCAGGACAGATCCGCCATTCACGAGAGCCTCGAGCAAGGCACGATATCGGTGGCGAAAGCGGGCATCACGGCGACCCTGCAGTCCAGATGCGCTGTGCTCGGAGCTGCCAACCCGAAGTACGGGAGATTCGATGCGAGCCGGAACATCGCGGAGCAGATCGACCTCCCACCTGCGCTGCTGTCCAGATTCGACGCCATATTCACCATGACTGACCGACCAAATGCAGAGCAGGACAGGAAGGTGGCAAAACACATACTCAAGGCCCATCGTCGCGGCGAAGTGAAGCTTCACGAGTCTCCGGAGAAGATAACGGCCGTCGACGCCATGGAGATCCTGCGGGACAGCAAAGATCTCATGCCAGCGATGGAAAGAGATTTCTTCAGGAAGTACGTGGCATACAGCAAGCGCATCACGCCCATCATGAGCGACGAGGCGGTCCGCACTCTCGAAGGATACTATGTCTCAATCCGAAAGCTAGGGGAAGGGGATGAAGCCTCCGTTCCCATCACCGCGAGACAGCTCGAGGCCCTTATCCGGATGTCGGAGGCTAGTGCGAGGGCGAGGCTGAGCTCGTTGGTGAGCGGCGAGGACGCAGGCCGGTCGATAAAGATCGTGGAGTACTATCTTGGCAAGGTCGCGAGCGAAGGCGGGAAGCGCGACATAGACCTCATCGCCACCGGCACCAGCAGGAGCCAGAGGGACCAGATGTACGAGCTCAGGAACCTGGTGCAGCAGCTTTCGGACGAACGCAGGGGCGTGAGCGCGGAGGAGCTGATCCAGAAGGCCGGTGCGAAGAACATACCTGAGGACAGGGTAAGGGCGCTGCTGAAAAGGCTCAGTGATGCTGGCGAAGTCTACTCGCCCCAGGCGGGATACTTCAAGCTGGCGAGCGGAGAGCGCATCGGATGATCAGCGTCAAGATGTACAGACGAGGCGTGGACGTGCTCGTGGCAGCGTGCGATTCGGACATCATCGGAAAGACATTCCGGTCCAAGGATCTGAAGATACACGTCTCCGAGGGCTTCTACAAGGGCGATTCGGGAGATGAGGACATGCTCGTGAACAGGCTCCAGATGGCCACGATCGCGAACCTTGTGGGCAAGGTGACGCTCGAGATCGCGGTCAGACACGGTTTCGTCGACCCTGGATGCGTCCTCACGATCGGCGGGATCCCCCACGCCCAGATGACGAGGATGATTTGAGTGTTCTGCGTTGAGTGCGGGCGCGAGGACGAGATGATCGGCTCATTGTGCAGGGACTGCTATTCGAAGAAGCATGTCCAGCCATCGATCCCGGACCATGTCGACATCACGATCTGCGCCCACTGCTCCTCGATGCTGACCGAGACTGGTTGGAAGGATGTGGGTTCGATCAAAGAGGCTGCTGATGTGGCGATCGAGCACGCGCTACTGATCCCCAAAGGAGCGAAGATCTCGGAAATGCGCGTCAAGCTCGATGAGAAGGACGAAAGGAACCTCGCTGCGGCAGTGTCCGTCCTCATTGCCGTTCAGGGCTACGATTTTGAGCGCGCGCTGAGCACGATAGTCCGATTGAAGCGGGGCTCGTGCACCGAGTGCTCGAAGAAGCTGGGCAACTACTACGAAGCGATCCTCCAGGTCAGAGGGCCTGAGCGTTCATTGTCGGAGGACTCCGAAAGGGATGTCGAGAGGCTCGTCAGAGACAGGGTCGCTTCCATGCGCAAAGGCAGCCGCGAAATCTTCGTGAGCAAGATAGACCACGTCAAGGGAGGGTTGGATTTCTACTTCAGCACCATCCCAGCTGCGAGGATCGTTGCCAGGGAGCTTCAGCAATCCCTATGCTCCGAGTTCAAGGAATCATCCAGCCTGTGGGGGCGACGAGATGGCAAGGACATCTACAGGATGACATACCTTGTCCGACTCCCAGCGTTCTCAAAGGGTGATGTGATCGATTTCCAGGACAGAGTGTACTACGTTCGCGGTATGTCAAGGGGGGTCGTGCACGGCATCGACCTAAGGTCTGGCGAGGAGCGCGCGATGAAGATCAAGGAATCCGGAGACTGCGAACTGGTGAAGTCTGAGTCAGAAATCTTGAAGGCGGTGGTGCTGATCGACAAGGACCAAGAGCTGCAGGTTCTCGACCCTGAGACGATGTCCCCCTTGGACGTGAAGAAGCCAGTGGGGTTCTCTCGAAAAGGAGAGCAGGTCAGGCTCGTGAAGACGAAGGTCGGAGCGTTCGTACTCAGCGACAGCTGGTAGTCGTCTCGTTTTCGACTTGTTCCAACAAAAGACATTAATTCTTCTGTCCCATTCCCAGGCACGAGGCTTGGTTAGCTATGGTCACTGAAGGGGACGTTGCGAACGCAACCGTTGAGTTGCTGAGAAAGACCGTCGTCAAGCTCCCTGCGGACGTGGAGGACGCGCTCAGGAAGGCGTACGCCGCGGAGACGGACGAGGTCCCGAAGATGCAGCTGAAAGCGATCGTGGACAACATCGATATGGCGATCAAGGGCAACACGCCAATGTGCCAGGACACCGGCGT